>JAHBXU010000171.1 GCA_019636315.1 Planctomycetaceae bacterium
AGCGCACGAGTCCTTCCCGTACCATTTCGCCGCAGTCGGGACAAGGAAACTCGACGGTCGAGGGGCCGGGGTTCACCGGTCCGCGGGGCTCCTGCGTCGTATTCGAATCCGCCATCAGACTCACATCCTGCCCGATCGGCCGGGCGCATCGGTTCCCAGGTGACATCAGTTGAGGGCCCCACGCGGCCGCCTGTGCACGGCAGTCGCAGACCCGCATCTTCAAGTTTATCATGGCCAAGGAGAGAATTCAGCCGCCTTTTTCTCGTCTGAGCATGAAATCCTGGTTCTTCCCCACCCATTTCGCCGCCTGTGACACAATCCCGGATTCGACATTTTGGATGAATCGACTCCGCATTCACAGTTTCCACAATCAAACGGCCCTTTCGCGTCGTACGCAAGCGGGGCGGGCCGCGTGCCCCTCGTGCTCACACCTGTCCCGTCTGACCGACCGCCCTGATCGCGAGAACTCCCTTTGACGTCGCCTCTTGAGCAATCGTTTGGTCAGTCACTCGCGCGGCTCAATCCACGCGACGAGCGTTATGTGGCCGAAGTGGTCGATCTGATTCTCTCCAGCGCGAGAGCGGCCGGCGCCAGCGACGTCCACCTTGTGCCCGACCGCAGCGGCCTCCAGATGGACTGGCGAATCGACGGCGTCCTTCAGCCAGTGGTGCACCTGGAGGCGATTGCTCCCAATGTCGTCGCCCGGCTCAAGGTGCTGGCTCAACTCCTCACCTATCGCACCGATGTCCCGCAAGAGGGACGCATCCTCGAACGTCAGGGGGAACAGGTCCCTCCACGCACGGCAGCGGCAATGGCAGATCCTGAACGCACAACTGCCGAGACGAAGATGCATCCACAGGCCGTCGAGATGCGGCTGAGCACATTCCCCACACTCTATGGCGAAAAAGCCGTCGTGCGACTGTTTGTGGGGTCGGGACGATATTGCCGGCTCGATGACCTCGGCCTTCCCGCCCACATCGCGACCGACTGGCGGCAGCTCCTCGCCGCCACGAACGGTGTCCTGCTCATCTCCGGACCGGCCGGCAGCGGGAAGACCACCACACTCTATGCGTCACTCCGCGAAATTCTGGAAACGTCCCCTGAGCGCCGCAGCGTCGTCAGTCTGGAAGATCCGATTGAGGCCGAAGTCCCCGGCGTCGCCCAGTCGCAAGTCAATGCCGCTGCGGGATTCGATTATGGCTGCGGGCTGCGATCCATTCTGCGGCAGGATCCTGAAGTCATCATGGTTGGTGAAATCCGCGATCGCGAGACGGCGGAAACCGTCTTTCAGGCGTCGCTGTCGGGACACCTGGTGCTCACGTCATTTCACGCCGGGTCGTCAGCGGAGGCTCTGAGCCGTCTGAGCGACCTGGGCGTTGAACCCTACCTGCTCCGCAGTGGATTGCTGGGGATCCTCAGCCAGCGATTACAGCGGCGGCTGTGTCCCTGTGCGATTGCGTGCGATGATCGGACGCAGGCGCTCGGCCTGCCGGTTTCATCATTTCGCATTCCGACCGGCTGCAAGTCGTGTGGCGGAACGGGTTATTCCGGGCGGCTCCTTGCGGCGGAGCTTCTGCATCCGGCCGCCGGTCCCGTCGCGCGCGCCATCCTCAATCGGGCCGACGCCGCGGAGATCGAGCGACAGGCCATTGAAGCGGGACTGATCACGTTGTTCGCACAATCGTGCCGCGCTGTCGAGTTGGGCGACACCAGTCCGGCGGAGGTTCGTCGCGTTTTCGGCGTTCAGGAGGGCAGGGGACGCAAGTCGCCCGAGACGTTCGTTGCCCCTTGACCTCACCGACATCAGCCTCATCCACCGTTCTCTAACGGGGATCGGGATCAAGACGAAGACGGCCAAGAAGGAAACCTGGAAACAAGAAGGTTGCCGACCATGAGACGCATCACCGCTTCCTGCCGACGCGGATTCACATTTGTTGAACTCCTGATCGTCGCAGCAATCATCGCGATCCTGATCGCGCTGCTGCTCCCGGCCGTCCAGCAGTCACGCGAGGCAGCGCGGCGGATGACCTGCAAAAATAATCTGCGCCAGTTGGGCGTCGCCCTGCAGAACTACTACGACCAGTTCGAGATGTTTCCCGCAGGCACAACGAATTCCGAAGGACCGATTCAGAACGAACCGGCCGGCTACCATCACAATTGGGTGATCGCGTTGTTGCCGCACCTCGATCAGCGGCCGCTGGCCGGACGCATCGACCCGACGCTGGGCATCTATGATCCGAAACATCGCGAGGTCCGCCGCACGCGCATTCCGTCTTTGCTTTGTCCGACCGATCCGGCTCGGGACCGGGCCAGCGCGACCGGAGAGGCCCTCGAACCATTGCTGACGAACTATGCCGGCTGCCACCACCCGATCGAGGCGCCAATCGACGTTCACAATCGCGGCGTGCTGTTCCTCAACAGCTTCGTCCGCATCCCCCAAATTGAAGACGGCACGTCCAAGACGTTGATGGTCGGCGAATTCAAACGCGCGATGGACGACCTCGGATGGGCGTCCGGCACGCGGGCCACACTGCGGAACACCTGGCTGCCCCCCAACACGACTCCCGGCGGCGGAGCTTATTACACCGACCCGTATTTCCGAGAAACGGCGCTCTTGCCTCAAGGATGGAAAGCTCAATGGACTTCCGCCGGACTGGTCCCGCCATCGCCTCCGAAGACGACAACTCGAAGTGACAATGAGTCGGCTGAAGCATCCTCTGATGGCGGCATCGACGACAGCAGGGAGGACTTCATGTTCGATGATCAGTTCGGCAACCCTTTGGGATCGAGTGGCCTCCCCGACGATCTGCTGCAAAAGCTGACTGAGAATCCTCTGCTGATCGTCGGCGGCTTCGGAAGTTATCACACGGGCGGCGCCCAGGTTCTCCTCGTCGACACGTCGGTCCGTTTCCTCAGCGAGAACATCGACGCGGACCTGTTCCACCTTCTCGGCGACCGGGCCGACCGCCAGCTGAACGATGAGTTCTGATTGCCCACGCCACCGCGGTGGAACAGGCGGTGACCCACCGTTATCATGCGAACTCATGCGCCGCTTAGCGGCACTTTTCAAATGTGTGGCTAAACATCTGAAATGTGCGACTTAACGGTCGTTGACGTGTGACCACATGATCGCCCGGTTCCACTGGAAAACCGATGAAAATTCACGAATACCAGGCCAAGCAACTGTTCGCCAAAGCGGGCGTCCCCATTCCGCGCGGCGTTGTCGCCAAAACCTCGGACGATGCTGCGAAAGCCTATGGCGAACTGGGCACGAAAGTGTGCGTCGTCAAGTCGCAGATTCACGCCGGAGGCCGCGGCAAGGGCCGGTTCAAGGAACATCCTGAGCAACCCGGCGTGGTCCTGGTCAAATCGCCCGACGAAGCCCGTCAGCACGCCGAGCGGATGCTCGGTTCAACCCTGGTCACCATTCAGACGGGGGACGAGGGAAAGCAGGTGAACACGCTTTATGTCGAGCAGGGCCTCGACATTGCCCGCGAGCTGTACCTGGCCGTCATCCTCGACCGCGAAGTCGGTAAACCGGTCGTCATCGCCTCCGCGGAAGGGGGAATGGCGATTGAGGAACTCGCCGCGGAGCATCCGGAGAAGATTATCCGCGAGCACTACGACCCGGCTCTCGGCCTGCAGCCGTTTCAGGCCCGCAAGATCGCCTACGCCCTCGGGCTCGACGCTGCGGCCGTCAAATCGGCCGGGACGTTTCTTCCCAAGGTCTGCCGGTTCTTCGTCGACAACGACTGCAGCATGGCGGAAATTAACCCGCTCGTAGTGACCGGCGCGGGAGACCTGCTGGCACTCGATGCGAAAGTGACATTTGACGACAACGCCCTGTTCCGCCACAAGGACTTTGCGGAACTCCGCGATCTGAACGAGGAAGAGCCGACCGAAGTGCAGGCGCAGGACGCCGGCCTAAGCTACGTCAAACTCGACGGCAACATCGGCTGCCTCGTCAACGGGGCGGGCCTCGCGATGAGCACGATGGACCTCATCAAGCTGCACGGCGGCGAGCCCGCCAATTTCCTCGACGTCGGCGGCGGCGCGAACGTCAAACAGGTGACGGAAGCCTTCCGCATCATTCTCGCGGACCAGAACGTCAAGGCCGTCCTGGTCAACATCTTCGGCGGCATCATGAAGTGCGACACGATTGTCGAGGCGCTCCTCGGCGCCTATGACAACATCGGCATCACCGTCCCGCTCGTCGTGCGGCTCGAAGGGACCAACGTCGAGAAGGCCCGCCAGATGCTGGCCGACAGCGGCAAGGCCATCATCACCGCGACGGACCTCACCGACGCAGCCAAGAAGGTCGTGGCGACGCTTTGAAGCAGTTCCATGAGTGAAGAACTCAAGATCACTGATTCGACAATCGCGCACATGTCGCTCACTCGAACGCCTGATGCTGAGCAATCAGCATTGATGGAGGCGTTCAATGAAGAAGCGTCAGATGTGCTTTGGCGCAATCTTGTGTTGCTCTGTGCTGTCGACCCCAACTCGACCGATCAGTCTGGGACAATTCAAGTCGTTCAGGGAGATCCGATCGTTGAAATTGGGACCGGGAGTCTGTACCGGCAAGGAAACTCCGCGTTCATCATCACTGCAGCACACATTTTCTCCGATTGGGAGTCAAAGGGATATGAGGTGCGAATTGGCGTGAATGATCGGCCTCGTCCACTGGTTCCCGGCATCGAAGCGATTGCAAAGGACGAGAGTCTTGATGTCGCAGTTGCAAAACTAACAGACCAAGCTGCTCGGTCTCTGGTCGGCAACGAGCACTTGTTTGTCAACGACGATTTCATCGACTCCTGCGATTACCTCATTGAAGGGAGATATTTCATTGCCGGCTACCTTGGCCACCGCTGTCACTCCAGCCAAGACAAACACTCCTTCTATCTTCATCGCTATAGTTTGTGGGCGAGTCTGACCCAGCCCCCGACGAATGCGAATACGTGCTTCGGCTTTTGGGAGATTCCAAAGGATCCGACTTTTATTCCGACTTCATTGGGAACAAAACCTGCCGTTCCTACTGTTGGGGGACTCAGTGGGGCATATGTCTGGAGGATTTGGCATGATGGAATGGACCTTCCGGCCGATTGGAATGGGTCGAAGGTTCGAGTCGTGGGCATCCAGGTCAGCGAATCTGAAGACCGAACATGGCTAAAATGTGTACTGTGGAAGCATATCATGCCGCTCATCGATCAATTGACGTAATGACCGACAGTTTAAGGTCCTTCTGGTGATTGACCTGAAAATGACCACGCTTACCATCGAAGTTGATGATCAGTTTTATCAGCGGCTGGAAGCCCGCGCCCGGGCGCAGCATCGTACGGCCAATGACGTGGCGCGCGACATCCTGCTGGGGCGAGAGACCGCACCGTCACTTCGCACGGAGTTAACACGCAGCATCTACGACCTGCCGCCGTTTTCGGTCGGTCAGGTCTTGAAGCCGTTCAACTCGCAAGACGATTTGCTGGAAGAGATGCTCCATGACCGCCAATTCTGAGCGGATTGGCGTCGATGTGATTCACTTCGCGGAAACGTGGCGGTCAGCTGACAACGTCGACCGTCTCTAGCCGACAGACGGTAGCCTCCAATTGGCGTGGAGCTAGATGCGGCAGTTTCAGTTGGGGCGGAAGCGAATTTTGGATACACATTTGTCGGCCATATGGCACACCGACAACATCGTCCGAGTCCTGACACCGAATATTGTAGACTTCGCCGTCTTCGGAGTTTTCGATACTCTTGACGGCCAATTGAAAACTTGAACGGAGAATTCATGTCCATTCTCGTCGATCGTAATACCCGTATCATCACCCAGGGCATCACCGGCAGCGCCGGGCTTTTTCATTCGCAGAAGTGCCGCGAGTATGCGCGGGACGAATGCGGACGCAAAGAGGACGTGCTCGTCGGCGGCGTGACGCCCGGGAAGGGGGGGACCGAAGTCGACGGCTTCCCCGTCTTCGACTCCGTCTGTGAAGCCGTCGACAAGGCGGGGGCCAACACGGCGATGATCTTCGTCCCGCCGCCGTTCGCCGCCGACGCCATCATGGAAGCGGCCGACGCCGGCATCGAACTGATCGTTGCCATCACCGAGGGCATCCCCGTGCTCGACATGGCCAAAGTGGCCCGATTCCTCGAAGACTACCCGGAGACGCGGCTCGTCGGCCCGAATTGCCCGGGAGTCATCACACCAGGGGTCGCCAAAATCGGCATCATGCCCGGATACATTCATTCACCCGGATCGGTGGGACTGATCAGCAAGAGCGGCACACTCACTTACGAAGCCGCATGGCAACTCGGGAATGTGGGCCTCGGCCAGTCGACGGCCGTCGGCATTGGAGGCGACCCGATTATCGGCACGAAGTTTATCGAACTCCTCGACCTGTTCGAAGCCGACCCCGGCACCGAAGCGATCCTGATGATCGGAGAAATCGGCGGCGACGCGGAGATCAAGGCGGCCGAACACATTCGGGACCACATTACCAAGCCAGTCGCAGCCTTCATTGCGGGCAAAACCGCGCCTCCGGGAAAACGGATGGGGCACGCCGGAGCCATCATCTCCGGTGGAAAGGGGACTGCGGCTGAGAAGGTCGAAGCCTTGGAAGCAGCCGGCGTCGAGGTGGCCGAGAGCCCGGCCGACATGGGTGCGGCCCTCAAGCGGGCGCTGGAGTCGAATTGACGGGGACAAATCGCTGGATTGAAACGACGGGGTGTGCGACGATTCAGTCAGCCCTCGACACGCCTTCCGTCAGTCGACAGAATAGCGAGCGTTTTGAGGCTTCCGATCCCGCCAGAGGATTCCCATGACTGAAAGTGCGACAGCCGATCCGATCGAATTGGTGACTTCGCCACCGGAAGTTCCCGTCGGCGAACCGTTCGACCGTGAGGAGATCAAGGAGTTCAGCCACGACGACGTCGAAGCCGGCCGCAACATCTGCAAGATGCTGTCGCTGTTCTTCTTCTACACAGTCATCGTGATGGGGCTGTCGACATACGTGACGTACCGCTGGGTGACAGGAGGGTGAGCGGATCGGTGCGCCGACGCAGATCACAATCCGACTCGTGATGATCACCGGACTGTTCGTCAGGGGCCGACAATCCGTGGCGGAGGTTCTTGTTTCCTGCGGCTGTAAGTTTTTGGTCCATCTCGACCATTCATCGCCACGTCGCTGTCGGCGATCAGTGTCTGAATTGAGCGGCCCATCCGAAGAGGACCATGCGCCAACCAGGGTCCGGATGCTGAGTGAGATGGTCGGGGTTGACCGATCCCGGCAAGCGGGCGAAACTTCCGCCCGCTTGAATTGTGTCTCGTGGATCGGCCGATGTCCTGGAAGCTGCTACGCACCTGGCTGGAGTACCTGGGGTTCCGAGCCGCAGCCTGCCTGCTGCAGATGCTCTCGCCTCAGCAGACGGTCGCGCTGGCCCGGGGGATCGCTTGGATTGTTGTCGATGTGCTTCCGCGCAAGTGGACGCGATACCGCGTGGCGTACGACAATATCTCCCGTGCGATGGGCGTCCCGGCAGTGGCTGGTGAACCGCGTGTCGCCTCCACGGGCACGGCAAAACGGCCAACCTTGTCCCCTTTCCCCCCTTTCCCCCCTGACCACTCACCACTCACGCC
>JAHBXU010000172.1 GCA_019636315.1 Planctomycetaceae bacterium
ATCCACGATTTCGCCTATGGCGACGTCTGTTTCGACGGCTACGAGGCCCCGAGCTTTCTCAGCGTTCCTGGTGCCAAGGAGGTGGGTGTCGAAACCACCACCATGAGCAAGGGCTACAACATGGCCGGGTGGCGGCTCGGCTTCTGTACAGGCAATCGGGAGATGATCAAGGCCCTGGCCACCATCAAGGGCTACTACGATTACGGAATTTTCCAGGCGGTGCAGATTGCAGCGATCGTCGCCATGCGGCACTGCGATGCCGCTGTGGAATCCATCGCCGCTGAGTACCAGCAGCGGCGGGACGTGTTGTGCGACGGTCTGGCGCGGCTCGGCTGGTCGATCGATCGCCCCAAAGCGGGCATGTTCGTCTGGGCGAAAATCCCCGAGCCCTGGGCACAAATGGGCTCGATCAACTTCGCCATGAAACTTCTGGACGAAGGCGGCGTGGCCGTCTCCCCGGGCCGCGGCTTCGGCGAAGACGGCGAAGGCTACCTGCGCCTGGCCATCGTCGAAAACAGCCAGCGCCTGCGACAAGCGGTGCGCGAGATCGGCCGGTGCACCAGGGGAGAGTCAGCCAAGGCGCTGTGACAACCCTGAGCCTTGCAGGAGAGAATTCGGGATTCGCACATCCTCGCCCGAATTGGGCAGGACCATGAGCTCTGTCGATCAAGCTCACGACGCTCCCAAAGTCCTGCTCACCATGGCGGGTCGCCGATGGGGAGTCCATGACCCGGTGCACAGCGAACGAAGGTTCCTTGCTGCGAGAATCGGGAGTCGCGAGCGACGTTCCCTTGAACGTCAACTCCAGAAGCGACTTCTCCGGTCTTCTGGACCATCGACCGCCGATGTTGCGTCGGCGCATCCTATCGCTTCGATCGATCTCCCGGACATCGTCCGCTGCGGGAAAACCCGGAGTTTTCTCCGGCGGTGCGATGGATTGTAGCCTAGCCTATGACAGCGATTCTCCCAGACTGCCATCACGCGAACGGATCCCTACCGCTCTTCCCAATGCGCTTGAGGATTGTTGTATGTGGCTTGCATCACGTCTGTGCGTTAAGCAGGTGATAACGACCGCGCAGTTCGCAGAAGCGGTCGAGCTGCAACTTTCCAGGCGGCCTTCACTGGGAACTCTCGCCGTCCAGCGCGGCATGATGACCGTCGATCAGGTCACAGCGGTGAGTGCGCAGCAGTCGGATGAACCCGATCGCGCCTTCGGCGAACTGGCGGTGGATCTGGGCTTCCTTGCACGCGAGCAGCTGGCACGCCTCATGTTTGAACAATCGGATCAGGCCCCGTCGTTGGGGGATATCCTGGTCGAGATCGGCGCCCTCACAGCCGAAGAACTCCGCCGCGAGACGCAAGAGGCCCGAATCATCGCCAACCTCTATGAAGAACTGAGCCGCGACGTGTGCGTCCACTGCTGACTCACTTTCCGCCCGCAGGCCGGCAGACGACTGGACTCGACCACGTCGAGGTGCAGTGAATGAGCGAGTTACCGCACTACGGTTGACGCGTCGATGCGATACAGGTGCGTGCGCGTGCGGACGAACAGCGCTCCGTCGGCAACGACCGGGGAAGCGAGGCAGCCGTCGTCGAGCTTGTTGCGTGCGACGATGTCCGGCTCGCGGCCCGGCTTGAGCACGGTGGCGTCGCCTTCCTCGTTGAAAACGAAGATGCGACCGTCGGCATAGACGGGCGAGGAGGTGTAGTTGCCGCCCAGCCGCTCGCGCCAGATGGATTCGCCTGTCATCGCGTCAAGGCAGGTGGCGATTCCCTTGTCCTCGAACAGGTACAGCAGTCCGTCGATGAAAAGCGGTGACGGTTTCGAGGGGATGGACTTGGTCGATCGCCAGACGATGTGGCTGTCGGTGACATCGCCGCGCCCTGAAGGATCGATGGAGAAGACCTCCGCTGCGTTGAAGCCGGCGGTGATGATCACGCGTCCCTGTTCATAGAGCGGTCGGCACGAACCGGAGAAGCCGCTGTAATTGATCCGCCAGATCTCCTGGCCGGTGTCGGCATCATAGGAAAAGGCTCCCTTGGACGTGGGGCAGATGAGTTGCCGGCGTCCCGCAGCGTCGATGACGATGGGCGTGGCATAAGCCTTCTTCTGATCGCCATTGTCTGTGTGAAAATCGGCCGGCCGGTCGGTGCGCCAGATCGTGTCGCCGGTCCACTTGTCGAGGGCGATGACGAACTGGTAATCGAATCCATCGTAAATGGAGTAGAGCGTGTCTCCGTAGATGACAGGGGACGCGCCGGGGCCGCGGTAGTCGTCGCATTCCAGATCGCGGCGAACCCAGAGGACGTCATACGTGTCGCTGTCGACGCAGGCCAGACCGTAGCTCCCCCAACTGAGGTAAGCCCGGTCCGCTTCGAGAAATGGCGTTGGTGACGCATAGGTGTTGAACTTGTGCCGAAACCGCGGGTGGGCGACGGTGAACAACACCTCATCACGCAGTATCTGGCCGGAGTCGCGATCGAGAATGAGATACGATAGCTCAGTCCCCTCCTCGTTGGCGGTCGTCACCCAGATGCGTTCTCCCCAGATCGATGGACAGGACCAGCCGAGACCGTGAATGGGAGTCTTCCAGGCGATATTTTCCGCCTCGCTCCACGTGACGGGGAGTCCTGTGTCATCGGCGTGTCCATCTGCGGTCGGCCCCCGAAAGCCGGGCCAGATCTCGCCGGCATTGAGCACTGGCGCAACAAGGAGGATCGCTGCGACCGTGCCCAACAGCGAACGTCCGAAACGCAGAGTGGCATGAAGGTTGGTCATCTGGTTTTTGTTGAAAGTCTGCATTGAGCGAAAAAGGACCGTGGATGACACACATGCGGCGGATTCGCGCAGAGGACAGACTCCGTTCTCGTGAAACAGCGTTTCAGAAAGGTCCGTTTTCATGCCAAGGTATGGAAGAGCCTGTTTGATCCGCCGCTTCCGCTTGATCCGCAGCCCATCATCTCCCAAAACCTTCCATCTGTCGATCAGTCGCAGTACGGAAGGATTGACGAACTTTATGGAAGCTCCGACGATACCATACCGCGCCGCTGGAGATCGCACACGTGAGTTCCTCTCTCAACCCTGCTTGTTCGGCCGACGCCGCTACTGCACAGATACCGTGTGTGTTCGCCGCTGAGAATGTCACCAAAACGTACGAGATGGGGGAGGTCGAAGTGCAAGCGCTGCGGGGCATCGACCTGCAGTTGTTTGAAGGGGAATTCGTTGTGCTTCTGGGCCCGTCGGGGAGCGGCAAGTCGACGCTGCTCAACATCCTGGGAGGACTCGACACGCCGTCGTCCGGCATTGTCCGCTTCCGTGATCGCGAGTTGACTGCTTTTGACGACGCGGCTCTCACTCGCTACCGCCGCGATCACGTCGGGTTCGTCTTCCAGTTCTACAACCTGATCCCGTCTCTGACGGCGCGGGAAAATGTTGCGCTCGTCACCGAGATCGCGCGTGATCCGATGGAACCAGGAGAGGCCCTGAAACTGGTCGGACTGGCCGACCGGATGGATCATTTTCCCGCTCAACTTTCTGGCGGAGAGCAGCAGCGCGTTGCCATTGCGCGCGCCGTCGCCAAGCAACCGGACGTGTTGCTCTGCGATGAACCGACCGGCGCCCTCGACGTCCATACGGGCGTTGTGGTGCTTGAGGTGATCGATCAGATCAATCGCGAACTCGGCACCACGACGGCCGTCATTACCCATAACGCGGCCATCTCTGACATGGCCCATCGCGTCATCACCATGAAAGACGGTCGCATCGGAACGATGCACACGAACGAACAGCGCGCCCGGCCGAGCGAACTGCAGTGGTAAGGAATAAGTGGCAAAGGGAAAGACGCCAGCCCTTTCCTCGTTCCCAAACTCCGATCTGGGAACGGGGACTTACCATTCACCACCCAGCCACTGACCACTTTGCCACTCCCGCATGTCCCCGCTTCACCGCAAGTTGATCCGTGATCTGCTCCTGATGAAGGGGCAGGCAATCGCGATTTCGCTCGTGATCGCGAGCGGGATTGCCGTGTTTGTCATGGCGGTGAGCACGCACGCGGCTCTCGATATGACGCGCCAGGCGTACTACGACCGATACCGGTTTGCCGAAGTGTTTGCTTCGCTGAAGCGGGCGCCGCTGCCGCTGGCGGACCGGATCGCGCAAATCCCCGGAGTGGCGCAGGTGGAGCCGCGCGTCGTCATGGACGTCACGCTCGACATCGAAGGCATGAGCGAACCGGCCGTTGGCCGCATGATTTCGATCCCCGCCGGACGCCGGCCGCTGCTCAATGACGTTTATCTCAAAGCGGGGCGCTATCTGGAACCGTATCGGTCAAACGAGGTGCTCGTCAGTGAGACGTTCCTGAATGCACACGGATTGAAGCCGGGCGACACCATCAAAGCCGTGATCAACGGGCGGAGGCAAACACTGACCATCGTCGGCGTGGCGCTCTCCCCGGAGTACGTGCTGCAGATTCGCACAGGAGAGATCATTCCGGATGAGAAGCGGTTCGCCATCATCTGGATGGATGAGCGGGAACTCGCTGCAGCGTTCGATATGGAGGGAGCGTTCAACAACATCACGCTGACGATGCTGCGCGGCGCGTCTGAGCGAGAGATCACAACGCAGCTCGATCGCCTCATTGAACCGTACGGCGGCGCCGGCTCACACGGGCGGAACGAACAGCTGTCGGCCCGGTTCTTATCGGATGAGCTGAAGCAACTGCGAGCCAGCGCGATCGTTTCCCCCAGTATTTTTCTCAGTGTGGCGGTGTTTCTTCTGCATGTGGTGATCTCGCGCGTGATCGGCACGCAGCGAGAGCAGATCGCGGCCCTCAAGGCGTTCGGCTATTCGCATGTCGAAGTCGGCGTGCACTACATGCAGTTCGTAATGGTCATCACAACCGTTGGCGCGGCGATCGGGATCGTGCTGGGCGTCTGGCTTGGCAAAGCAGTAACGGGCCTGTACGCGCAGTTCTATCACTTCCCGGAGTTCCTGTATCACTTTGACCTGCGCATCGTCCTGTTGGCGCTGGGCATCAGCGTGCTGGCGGCGCTGGTGGGGACGTTCGGCGCGGTGCGGCAGGCCGTGCTCCTGCCGCCGGCCGAGGCCATGCGACCCGCGCCGCCCGCACAGTTCCGGGAGACGCTCATCGAGCGGCTCGGTTGGTCCCGGCTGTTTTCCTCGAGCGGGCGGATGATCCTGCGGGAACTGGAGCGGCGCCCCTTCAAGGCCATCATGTCGACTATTGGCATCGCTTTCGCCGTCGCCGTGTTGATCCTGGGACGATTCGGCGTCGACGCACTGGGGTACATGATGACCTTCCAGTATTTCATCACTCAGCGGCAGGATCTGAGTGTGACGTTCGTGGAGCCGCTCTCGGCTGACGCCGGCTTTGCACTGCAGCAACTGCCTGGAGTGTTAAGGAGTGAGACGTTTCGCGCCGTGCCGGCGAAATTGCGATACGAACATCACTATCGAAACGTGGCCATTCTCGGACTCAACGAGGAGCGCGAACTGCTGCGGTTGATCGACGCCCGTGAGAATCAGGCCAAACTTCCGCCGAACGGCCTTATGCTCTCCGACAAACTGGCGGAGGTTCTGCACGTCAATGTGGGCGACACGCTGACCGTCGAAGTCCTGGAAGGCGAACGTCCCATCTGGCAGGTTCCCGTGACCGCGCTCATCTACGAGTTTGCGGGGACCAACGCCTACATGAGCCGCCAAGCACTTGACCGCTTGCTTCGCGAACAGGGGAGCATCTCAGGCGCCTACCTGCGGGTCGACGGCAATATGATCGACACGTTGTATCACCAATTGAAAGAGACCCCCCGCGTGGCGGCCGTGACTCTCAAGGACGCCGCACTGGAAGGCTTCCGCAACACGGTCGCGGAAAACCAGTACAAGATGCAGGCGTTCAATATCATGTTCGCCTGCATCATTGCCTTTGGTGTCGTGTATAACACGGCCCGGATCTCGCTCTCCGAGCGCAGCCGCGAGATGGGGACGCTGCGCGTGATCGGTTTCACGCGGACGGAAGTATCGACGATTCTGCTGGGAGAGCTGGCCGTCCTGACGTTGGCGGCGATTCCCCTGGGCTACGGAATCGGATATGCATTCGCCCTGACGATGGTGCAGGCGTTCGAATCGGAAATGTTCCGCATTCCGCTCGTGATCAGTTCGGAAACGGTCGCATTCGCCGCCGGAGTCACCATGACCGCCAGCGTGATCTCCGGACTTATCGTCCGGCGTCGAATTGACGAAATGGATCTGGTGGCCGTACTCAAGCAAAAGGAATAGCGAGTCGCCAAGTGGCGGGTGGCAAGTAATTCCGCTTCGCCGCGACCCCACGGGGAGCGGGCACGTTTCAGAGATTCCTCGACTCACAAGAAAGCACGAACAAGGCTGTGGCGAAACCTCGAAAATCGCGCGTCGGACAATGGTTGCGCAGGGCCGGCGTGTTCGCCGTCGGCCTGGGCGTTGTGGGGATGATTGTCTATGCCTTGCTGCCGAAACCGGTCCCGGTCGATCTGGGCGCCGTCGAGCGCGGCCTGTTGCAGGTGACGGTGGATGAAGACGGTCGCACCAGAATCAAGGACCAGTACGTCGTATCGACGCCGCTCAGTGGAAGGCTGCTGCGGATCGGTCTGGACGTGGGCGATGCGGTTGTCGCCGGTGAGACGGTGATTGCCCGTATTCAACCAACCGATCCCGATTTGCTTGATCCGCGAGCGCGGGCGCAATCAGAAGCTCGGGTGAAAGCGGCCGAAGCGCGGCTGAATCAGACCGCCAGCGGCCTGGAACGGGCACAGGCGACCATGGACTTCGCCGAGTCGGAACTCGCCCGCATCCGCAAACTGCGGGAGCGCAACTCCGCAACGCCGTCTCAACTGGAAGAGAAGGAGATGCAGTTTCGCACATCGTCACAGGAGTTTCGCGCCGCCAAGTTCGCCGAAGAAATCGCGAGGTTCGAATTAGAGCTCGAACGGGCGGCCCTGATGCGCACGCAGAGCGACGATCAAGAGGGGGACGGTGCTGGCCGCAATGAATCCGGCGGAACGAA
Organism: Planctomycetaceae bacterium; assembly: GCA_019636315.1. Lineage (GTDB taxonomy): Bacteria > Planctomycetota > Planctomycetia > Planctomycetales > Planctomycetaceae > JAHBXU01. The sequence continues at coordinate 7,059 of JAHBXU010000172.1, forward strand.
CGGTGAATTTGTGATTCACGCGCCGATTTCCGGCCGCGTACTCAAGCTGTTTCAACAAAGCGCGACCGTGGTGACTCCCGGAATGCAGTTGCTGCAACTGGGCGACCCGGCCGATCTCGAAGTTGTCGTCGACGTCCTTTCCAGCGACGCCGTCCGCATTCAACCGGGGGCGCACGCGCTGCTCGATCAATGGGGGGGCGACGTGCCGCTGTCTGCCACAGTGCGGCTGGTGGAGCCCAGCGGGTTCACCAAGATCTCCGCTCTGGGCGTCGAAGAGCAGCGAGTGAATGTGATCCTGGACTTCGACGATCCCCCCGAGAAGCGAGCGGCGCTCGGGGACAGCTTCCGCGTGGAAGCCCACGTCATCGTATGGGAAGGACCACAGGTCTTGAAGGTTCCCAACAGTGCGCTGTTCCGTCACGAAAGGCAATGGGCCGTCTTTCGCGTCGACGACTCCCGCGCCCATCTGCAGCCGGTTGAAGTCGGACGCCAGAACAGCCTGGAATCGGAAATCGTCGCCGGTCTTAACGAAGACGATCGCATCGTGATGCACCCCAGCGACCAGGTG
>JAHBXU010000173.1 GCA_019636315.1 Planctomycetaceae bacterium
CCTCTCCCAGATCGACTCCCAGGACGTCGAGCCCGGGGGCCTCCATGTCGGCAATGTGGAAGCGCACCTGGGGCTGATTCAACGTCTCGGATTGGTCGATTCGCGTTTTCGCCACGGACGGCGAGGTCGCGCCGCCCAGGTGAGTGGCCTGGACGCCGCCCGCCGTCAGGTTCAGCGACTCCGAGGGCGTTGCATCCAGCTGCAATTCCTGAGTGAACTGCTCGACGACCCGTTCTTCGGAGAAGACCGTGTGCACGATGGCTTGCGGTGAGCTGTCGATCAGATTGAATCGAATCAGCGCGAACGCTCCGAGCAGCAAAGCGTGAACGGCAACCGACGTGAGAACGGCCGGGATGTTACGGACATTGGACATGCCGAAAGATTCTCGTCCAACGGCGTGCTACGGGGAAGGCTCAGAGCTTGGGAACCGGACGAACGGTCGGCGGTTTTGGACGTGTCTCGGCGAGGCGCTCACGTTCCTCGTCGAGCAACTCAGCAGGCGCGGGCTGCTGTCCCGCAAGAATGGCGTCGACATCAATGCGGCCCTCGCGCCATTCCCAACCCAGGGGCTGGTTCAATTCCCGTTCCGCCAGCAGGGCCCAGGGCGTTCCCGCGTGCTCCGTGATGACCTGCTGGAGCAGCGATCGCGCCTGCTCGGCCGATTGCCGGACCGAGGGACCGGTATCGATCGACGCCGAGGGAACCAGCCGCCACAGGTTGTTTTCGGCCCCTTGAAAGGCACGAGGCTCGCTCTTCATTTTCGCCAGCATGACGTTGTAACCGTAGGCGCGGACCCGCATCGCGAGGACGCGTCCCAGCGCCAGATCAAAGCCCGCCCGCCATCGAGGATCCGTCACACTCTTCCGGGCGGGAGCCCCCTGCTCCAGCAAAGCATGCAACTTGTCGACCTGATACTGAAAATCCGCGAGTGGCTTCTGGGCTTCCGTCACCTGCTGTCTCAAAACAGACTCGTTGTCCGCCCGAAAACCAAGCTGGGGAATGGGCACACCGTCAATCTCGACGGAATTCGCCGCCTGAACCAGAGCCCGCTTGGCGGCATCCTGCCGGATCTCGTCATCCTGAATCCGCAGCGGGCGATAGTCCGGCGCATAGTTCCGCATCACAGCACGGTCGAAGTGCGAACCGTCATTCTGCTCCATGATGAAGAACACGCCGCCGGTCTCGGCACACAGCCGCGTCAGTCCATAAGGCCCGTAACCGGCCGACATCCGATGCAGGCGGGAATCGGCATCACCGCCCCAATAGGCGAGCCGCACAACGTGGGGAAACGCCGACTCTGGGCCCTGATCCACAGGAACGTTGCGGTGGACGTATCCGTCGTCTTCACGGTAATCGACGAACCCCTCTTTGCGGCCGAAAATTGCCGCATTTCCCAGTGTATAGACCCGCACACCGAAACGCTTACATAAGGTAATCGCTTCTTCCAGTTGGTCGATGTCGTCTCCCCGTTCGTCCGTGACGATCACCACCATCTTGTTCCAGCGCCCTTCGGATCGGCGGAATCGATGCCATTGATTCACCGTCTGATGTACGGCGGCGAACACGTTCTCGACGCCCGACTCATCAATCGCGACATCCCGCACGGTCGCCACCAGGCCCCGTACGTCCGCCACTGGTTGGGGCGTCAGCAGATTGAGCGACTGACCGTAGCTGGCGACCGCCGAGTAGAGTCCCTCGGTCTTGCCGCGTGTTTCCAATTGCTTGTAGACCCGCTCGAATCGCTCCGCAATCGACCCGCGGCGGTCGCGCAACGAGGCCGACGCATCAAACAGCCAGATGACAAGCGTCTGCCGCTCCTTCAGCGACATTTCGATTTCGAAGGCCATCCGGTCCATCGCACCTTCGACACCGCCGGAAACATGTTCGGTTTGGCCCTTCGTCTCGAACGATGTCGCCAGGGAATCCTGGAGCGGCATGTCCGCCATGACCGAGATGTCGACGAACGTCGGCGCCACCAACTCGTCGATCTCCTGAGCGATTGCATCGCGAGCGGCGCCTCCGACGGTCGCCGCCGGACTCATGGGCGCTAATGAAACCGACTCGCCGTCGTTTCCCACGAGATCGCTGACCGAGGCGTCGAGCAGGACGTGTTCCCGATCGCTTGATTCGCGGAACAGCCGGATCATGGCGGCCGGCCGGTCGGACCAGCGGGGTTCGTAAACAATGCTCTGCAACACGAGCAGAATACAGAGATTGGCAACCAGGCTGATCAACCAGGCGGGCCAATCACGACGGATAGCGTTCACCAACTTCACCTCGCAAGGAGATTGCCGAACTCCTGCTGCCGCTCCCCCATACAGCAAACGTGCGGCACGGCGGAACGGATCTGCTCAATCGGGCTGGCTCGACAGCGCCACCGAATTGCGACTGCTTCCAGTCTACGACGCAGTTTGGCGTGCTGCAAACTGTCTTGTCTCATCTCCTGAAAAGAGAACCACTTAACGTGTGCTGGATGATTGGCGGAAACTCCAGCCCTGAGCGAGACCCACATTGGGAATCGACGCCCATCCGTTGCTCGCGAGCGGATGGCTGACGCGCGCATCCAACACCGCAGCACTGCCTCCTGACGATAACCTCACTCGCAAGGCGCTTCTGCGTCAGGAATCGGGGGACATCGCCTGGGATTGCGAAAGTCCAAAAGGTCGAGCAGCACGCGCTAAGAACAGCCGTTCCGCCGGGATGCGGGCAATGATCGCAGGGGCGCCATCAGGAGGGAGACTTTGCCACGCGGCCATCGTCGCCCGCCACCGGCACGTGGCGTTTGGTCGACTTCTGAACACGCCATGCGCCGAGCAGCAGCGTCGCGGAACCCAACAGGAGTTCATCAACGAACGGAAAAAAGTCCGGCACCACCAGATCGGTCAGAAACAAGGCCGCCGTCACCGCGAACAACCACGGGAACCGCAACCCGCTCAAAAACCGCAGCAGGAACTTTGCGATCATCGGAGGCACATGCTCCCACAGAATGCGTCTCGCCGGGACATTCTGCCCGGCACAAGACACATTCTGTCACGCTTGCGGGTTTCGACAAGCCTCGATTCGCAAAGTTCCTCGAACCGCCCCGCAGCGGCAACTCCCCGCGGGCTGAGCCTATCCCTCCAACGCCGCCTGTGCCGCCGCCAGCCGGGCGATCGGAATGCGACGGGGGGAGCAACTCACATAGTCGAGCCCGATCTGGTCACAGAAGTAAACCGACTTCGGATCGCCGCCATGTTCGCCGCAGATGCCGATCTTCAGATCCTTCCGCGTCGCACGACCTCCTTCGACGCCCATTTTCATCAGCTTGCCGACACCCGTCTGATCCACCGTCTGGAACGGATCGGCCGGGATGATGTCGTGCTCCATGTAGTAGCCGATGAAACCCTTGTAGTCGTCGCGGCTCATGCCGAGCGTCGTCTGCGTGAGATCGTTCGTGCCGAAACTGAAGAACTCGGCCGTCTGCGCGATCTCATCGGCAGTCAGCGCCGCACGCGGCACCTCGATCATCGTCCCCACCATATACTCGACGTCGACGCCTTGCTCCTTGAAGACCAGCGCGGCCGTATCGCGGATAATCTTGGCCTGGTTGTCGTATTCCGTCTTGTATCCGGCGAGCGGCACCATGACCTCGGGATGGGGATTGAGCCCTTTCTTCTTCAGCGCACAGGCCGCCTCAAAGATGGCCCGCGACTGCATGGCGGTGATCTCCGGAAAGACAATTCCCAATCGGCAACCGCGGTGGCCCAGCATGGGGTTGGTCTCGGCGAGCTCGTCCACACGACGCTTGACGGCATCCTCACCGACGCCGAAGGCCTTAGCCAGCTTGGGCGTCAGCTGCGGATCTTCGTGAAGGTGGTGCGTGGAGAGGAACTCATGCAGAGGCGGATCAAGCAGGCGAATTGTGACCGGCCGATCGCCCATCGTTTCGAAGAGGTGCGTGAAGTCATCCCGCTGAAACGGAAGCAGCTTGGCGAGCGCCTTTTCGCGGTCTTCCTGCTTCGTTGCGAAGATCATCTCGCGAATCTCGTCGATGTGATCAAAGAACATATGCTCGGTGCGGCACAGGCCCACACCTTCCGCCCCGAGGGCGACGGAAACCTCGGCATCGTGCGACTCGGTATTCGCCCGCACCTTGAGGCGGCGAAACTGGTCCGCCCAGTTCATCAACTGCGCGTACCGGCCATACGTCTCCGAGTCCTCCGGACTCTTGCGGCCGAGCAACACGTCCATCACCTCAGATGGGCTGGTTTCGATTTTGCCTTCGAACACCTCGCCGCTGAAGCCGTCAATGGAGATCCAGTCCCCCTCCTTGAGGACTTTGTTTCCGACAGTGACCGTCCCGGCCTCGTAGTTGATGTTGAGGGCCGAACAGCCGCACACACAGGTCTTGCCCATCTGGCGGCTCACCAGAGCCGCATGCGAGGACGCGCCGCCGAAGGCCGTGAGGATGCCTTTGGCGACCTTCATGCCGCGCAAGTCCTCCGGCGAGGTCTCGCGGCGAACGAGCACAAGCTGCAGATCGTTGTTCGCGTTCCACTTCTCTTCGGCATCGGAGGCGTGAAACACAATCTGTCCGGTGGCTGCGCCCGGACCGGCATTGATGCCTTTGGCGAGCAGGCGATTGTCCTGCTGGGCGCGTTGCTTCGCAGCCGGATCGAAGATCGGCTGGAGCAATTGATTGAGGTCGTCCGCCGGGATGCGTCGCTTTTCGCGAATGGCCGTCTTCGCGTCGATCAACCCTTCGTTGACGAGATCAACGGCGATGCGCACAGCCGCGAATCCGGTCCGCTTGGCGTTACGGGTCTGGAGCATCCAGACTTTGCCCTTCTGCATCGTAAATTCGATGTCCTGGACGTCCTTGTAGTGCTGTTCGAGCGTCTTGCCGATGTTGTTGAGTTGCTCGTAGGCCTCCGGCATATCAATTTTGAGCGACTCTTCGACCCGCTTCGGAGTCCGCGTCCCGGCGACGACGTCCTCTCCCTGGGCATTGATGAGGTAGTCGCCGCAGAATCCGGGGGAGCCGTCGGAGCAGTTCCGCGTCAATCCGACGCCCGTCGCGCAGTCGTTGCCCAGGTTGCCGAACACCATCGCCTGCACGTTGACGGCAGTCCCCCAGTCGTGGGGAATGTGATACTGCCGGCGATAGACCATGGCCCGGTCATTCATCCAACTCCCGAAGACGGCGCCGATGCAACCCCAAAGCTGCTCCATCGGGTCATCCGGAAAGTCGACGTTGGCATGCTGACGGATGACGGCCTTGAACTTCGTGACGATCTCCTTGAGCCGATCGACGGCGAGATCCTTTTCGTGCTCGACTCCAGCCGCGTGGAGTTCCTTCTCGAGAATATCCTCGAAGAAGTCGGGGTCGGTCTTCTTCTGGGGTTTTAATTCGAGGACGACGTCGCCGTACATCTGAATCAGGCGGCGATAGCTGTCCCAGGCGAAGTGTTCATTTCCTGATTGCTTGATCAGTGCGTTGACGGTCTTTTCGTTGAGACCGATGTTGAGCACCGTGTCCATCATGCCGGGCATGGACTCGCGGGCGCCCGACCGGCAGGAGAGCAACAACGGATTCTCCGCATCACCGAATTTTGCGCCCATGATCTGCTCGACATTCCGGATGCCGGCAACGACCTGGTCCTTCAGTTCGGGCGGATAGCTGCGCCCGTGATCGTAAAAGTAGGTGCAGACTTCGGTGGAAATCGTGAACCCTGCGGGGACGGGGAGTCCGATGAGGTTCATTTCCGCGAGGTTGGCCCCCTTGCCGCCCAGGACCGACTTCATCGCGGCCGAACCGTCGGCCTTTCCGGCACCAAACTGAAAGACGTATTTCTGGTCGGCCATCGTCGTGTCATTCCTCAATCGAACGAAATCGAAACTATTTACCCCACCTGCGGTTGGGGCGGCCGGCGGGCGATCGCGCCACGTGCCGGAGTGAGCATAGATCGCTAAGGGACGTCGGCGCGCTCGGCGAACGATCAACCGTGCGGGCGCGGCAAGCGATCGGCAAACTATCATCGCCGGGCGGCAACTTCAACCCATGCGAGACTCGCCCCAGATTTCCCTCTGAAGGATGATTCGCCGCAAGGCCCCCGCCCGAGTGCGATTTGAACGTCACCTCGCGTCAGAAGCCACTTGCTTCGCCAGCGCCGGCAAATCGACAGTCTCACCTTCTCCCGGGAACGTGTGCGGCAACAGCCACCACGTCTCAGTAAATTTTGCCTCCGCGCCGGGAGACAATCGCTCCCGCGGCCCGATCGGCTCCAGTTCGCACATCGGCCCGTCGGGATACCAGACCGACATCGTCAGGCCGGCGACTTCATTGTAAACCCGGTCCGGATCAGCGGGGAATTGCTTCACAAACATCAGGTCATTCGGCATCACGTACGCGAACCAACCAGCGTACGTATCCATCCCCAGCTTGGGAGACGCGGGGGGGCCGGTGATCTCCAGAAAGCCGTCGCGAACACGGATGTGCGGGTCTTGCGGACGAAAGTTGATCAGGGTGTCCGAACTGTCACGGGATGTCCGCTCGTACATCACGTAGCGGTTGGGAAAGCGGCTCGGTTCGGTCAGGGGAATGACGCAGACACCGCCGCCGAGCGCGAACGTTCGACACCAGTAACAGTATTCCTTCGGCTCATCGGAGATGTTTCGCATCGTCTGCCGGCACTCCAGACGCGTCGAGTGTTCATCGAGGAGGAACTCCCGAATCAGCTGCACGCCGGTCGCCTGGTCGGGCGGGCTGGTGAGCCGCGCTGCTCCCGGCCCGATGATCTCGCCCGTCCAGCGCCCCATCCACAGTTGGGGATGCGACGGAATCGTCTGCTCCGGGCCAATGTCGAAGCGGCCGGCCAGCATGGATCCGGGCCTCCCCTCGGATTCCTCGTAAGTCCAGCCTTCGTTGCCGGGGACCAGATAGAGCGCGTTGCGACCCTTCCACGCATATTCGAGCACTCGCCCGCCCGCGGCAGGACAGAGGGTCACTTGCGTTTCCCCGTTGTTCAGGCGAATGCAATCGTCGTAGCCGTAGAATCGGACCACTCGTGCGGTCTGTTCGTCAGCCCGCGCGAGGTTCGGCGCGGCAAGCAACAAGAAGGTGGTGGCGAGGACGGCAAAGTCCGTCATCAGGTCGAGAATTGATCGGTGACGCATCGGTTTGCTCCGGGCGAGTGAACACGTCGGTCAACGCAGACTAACACGGCGCTGGCGAAAGGCTTCTGGAGAAGACGAGATCCCCGGGATCATAGCTGGCCAGTTCCGGCCATCCTGCGGCGACACGAGAATACCCCAGTCGCTGCAACAAGCGAATGGAGCGCGTATTCTCGGGAACGGTGGTCGCCCAGCATTCGGTGACGGAAGCGTCCTTCGACAAGCGCTCATGAAGCCATGCCATGGCTTCGGCGGCGAACCCCTGTCCCCAGTAGGCGGGACCGAAGAGAAATGCGACTTCCGCCCACGGGCGGACGATGGTCGCTTGAATCTGTCCGGTGGCGCGGCCTCCTGCACGCTCGCGCACAACAAAGTTCCACCACTGTTGCGTCGTCTGTTTGTCGCGCGGACCAGACTCCAAGACGCCAAACTGGGCAAGCAAGTCCACTGCGGTCTTCG
>JAHBXU010000174.1 GCA_019636315.1 Planctomycetaceae bacterium
ATCGGGCAGGCTCTCCAGCTCATGTGAGACGCCCCAATTGCTGGTCGCGGCGAGGATGGCCAGCGCGAGCGTAACCGCACTCGCGTAGCTCGCCAGCACGATGATGACCCGACGCTGACGACGGAGCCGGTCGCCCAGGCTGATGACGTGGGAACGCGATGCCGCGTTGGCTGTGTGCGGTTCCACGGTTCGCAGCGGGTCATCGCGTCCCGGGGACGCCCACAGGATTTCTGTCGTGTCGTCACTGATGATGTGGTCCGGGTCGAAGCTTGCGCCCTCAACCCGTTCGCTGCCCGTGAAATCGGTCGCGGAATCACCCGGTGACGGACAGTCGCGAGTCAGGGTCATCAGTGACGGCCTTCAGTCTTTCGATTCCACCGCTGTCCGCTCAGAGCGAATGGCGGATGGTCCATTATGCGCGCCCCGGACCGATGTTGTCACGGACGATTGCCGGCGCCGGGCGCGATTCAGGCGGCGTCATCAACTCCTCCTGTCCGTTCCCGTCAGATGGAACCAATCGGCCGGCGCTCGTTCGCCGAGCGGTTGCCAACTCTGCGTGCTGCCTGAAGAAGTATAGGTCATCATCCCAAGCAAGGGGACGGAAGTTCGGACCTCGACTTCTGAGAGAACGCTTTCGAGGTAGCTTTCCGACTGTCGATGAACGTCATTGAACAGCACGCCGGCGATATTGAGTCCCCGCCGTTGGGCAACTTCAATGGTCAACAAGGTGTGGTTGATGGTCCCCAGAATTAAGGGGGAGACGATCAATAGCGGGAACGCGAGGTCGCGGACGAGGTCGGCGACGGTCTCCTCGGTGGTGAGGGGGCAGAGGAGTCCTCCGACTCCTTCGACGAGCAGGACGTCGACCCGATCCGACCACCACTCCACGCCCTGCCTCAGCAGATGGGAATCCACGACGGCGTCCTCGAGGGCGGCGGCCGACGGGGGAGCCAGAGGAGCAACAAACGTCTGGGGACAGATGCGGTCGGCGGGGAATCGCCGCTCCAGGGAGGCGGAGAGTGCGTCCACGTCCGACCAGGACCGGAATCCATCCTCGGCGTGTTCCGCTCCGGTGCAGACCGGCTTATAGCAGCCGGTTCGATAGCCCTGGCCCAGCAATTCCCGCGCAAGCATGCAGGTCGCGACCGTCTTTCCGGCGCCCGTATCCGTTGCCGTGATGAACAAACCTCGCATCGTCGCGTCCCATCCCTGCTGCCGTTGATGTTAACGTGGTTTTCCCAATCGCTAATTTCCCACGGGAAAGCGGGGCCAATCACGAAGACGGGCGGGACTGCTGATTGACCCTCTCCCAATCCCGTCTTAAACTGAAATAAGAAGACGTCTTTTGTGTTGCAGGCGGCTGATCGCCCGTCTTGCCGCACATCATGGGGATTGCGGCTGTCAATGTCGAACGCGGTGCGAACCCACCCGCCACTCACAGCATCTGGCTCGAGGATGTCTGATTCATGAGATCCCGCCTTCAACTTCGACACGGGCGCCCGCCAGGAGCGTGGAGGATGACGCGTCATGCAGGCCGCCGGTGGCAGACTCTGTCGTCTTGCGGCATGACTCCCTGGAGACTGATTGTTGCGGTCGCCCTTGTCTTCGGGGCGACGACGCTCGGTCTGGCCGAGGGGGTCAGCGAGACGAAAGTCCTCAATTCGACGACTGACGGCTGGCCGATTCACATCACGTATTTTCCAGCCCAGACCAAGGAATCGAAATCCGGATCGCCCGATGCCGGCGTCGTCATTCTGTTGCACGGCAAAGGGGGAGACCGCCGGGTCTGGGAGCAGAAACACGGGAACGCAAAGGATTCTATTGCTGGAATCCTGCAACAGGTCCTCGGGATGGCCGTTGTTTCCGTCGACCTGCGGAAGCACGGCGAGAGTACGCAGGATGCTGCCGGAAAAACGGAGACCGTCCTGCGAAATGAAGATTACCAGCACATGTGGCAGGGCGATCTCGAAGCCGTCAAGCAGTTTCTTCTCCAGGAGCATCAGGCGCAACGGCTGAACATCAACAAGCTGGCGATCGTCGCGGCCGATGAGATGGCGCCGATTGCCGCGCGGTTCGCGGTCGCCGACTGGACGAAACTCCCCTACGACGACGCGCCAGCGAATACACCCAATCAACGTACGCCGCGGGGACAGGACGTGAGGGCCCTGGTGTTCCTTTCTCCGAGCAATACCGCCGGCAATGTCAATATCATGGGCCCCATTCGTGAGCTGCGAAGTCCGCAGGCGGGCATCGCCATGCTGGCGCTCGTGGGGCAGAAAGACCTCTCCAGCAGCAGCACGGTCAAGAACATCGAGCGGGCCGTCAAATCCAGCGATCGCGAGGGGCAGCGGACCTACTTTCCGTCATTCCCGGAGGTGAAATTCAGCGGCACCGATCTCCTGGGCAAGGCTGACATTCAGGCGGAGGTCCTGATCGGCAATTTCCTCGACAAGCATATCGTCAAACTCGACAGCCCGTGGCGCGATCGGCGGAGCCGTCTGGAGCGAAACTAAAGGTCTCACATCACACAACTTCCAGCAGACGGACTCATGCGAACAACTTCTGGCGGTTGCCGTGCGGCACGCACTCCTTGACGGAGCAGTCCGCGGTTAGTGAAGTGCGTCGGAGTCGCAGGAGCAGCTGATCCGTTGTCCGGTCCCGTTTCCGAGGCCTCACCCGGCCAGATCCGTTCGATACCCCCCGGCGGTCGCGTGCTGGTCACGTTGTGTACGTACAACGAACGGGAAAATCTCGAACCGCTCGTCGCCGCGATTCTTGACGCGGCGCCACACGTCGACATCCTGGTGGTCGACGACAATTCTCCCGACGGAACGGGCATTCTGGCCGATCAGATTGCGTCGCAACAGCCGCAGGTGCACGTCCTGCACCGACCGCACAAACAAGGCCTGGGCCGCGCGACGTTAGCCGCCTTGCGTGAGGCACTCACGCAAGAATACGACTACTGGCTGAACATGGACGCCGATTTCAGTCACGACCCGAAGGTCATCCCGGCGCTCCTCGCTTCTCTATCGCACGCCGATGTCGTCATGGGCTCGCGGTACATCCCGGGAGGTGGGACAGAGGGCTGGAGTCTTGTGCGCCGCATGATGAGCCGCACGATCAACGCGTACGCACGCCTGCTCCTGGGCCTGCGCACCAAAGACAATAGCGGCGCGTTCCGCTGTTATCGGCTCTCGCGCCTGCAGACGCTGGACCTCTCACGTTTCCGCGCCACGGGGTACGCCGTTCAGGAGGAGTTGCTCTATCGTTGTCGCCGCGCCGGGTGCACGTTCCATGAGATTCCCATCACGTTCCGTGATCGCGAGCGCGGACAGTCGAAGATCAATCTGACTGAGGCCCTTCTCGCCGTCTGGGTCCTGCTGCAACTGGCCAGTGATCGCCTGCGCGGCGTGCCGGTCGTGCGTGTCGACAAGTGATGTGGCAACACGACGGGGGATGGCCGTGGCCAGAAACGTCGGCCACCAGCGACGTTCGCCGTCAGCAAGGCCCTTCACGCTCACTGGAATCTACTGGCATCACCCGAGTAGGATGATTGCCGGTCGCCTGGGATCGGACCGGTCATCACTTGTCAGCACCGTCTCGGCGCGGCTGCACTTCTCATTCCTTTCGGAAAATCTTCTGCGGGACGACACCATGCCACTCCGAACCACCTTCTTCCTGATTGCGGCATTCTGCCTCGCCACGCCTTCCGCGGCCCGTGCGCAGTTTGCCGAACTTTCTAACAAGATCCCGTCCGGCGCAAATACAATTGTCGCAATGGACGTCGCCGCCCTGCAGAAGACGCCCCTGGCGCAACAGCAGGGCTGGACCAGGAAGTTGGAAGCTCAGTTTGTCGACCGGGCCGTGTTCCTGCCGCCGGAGGCCGACAAACTGCTGATTGCAGGCCAGATCATTCATCCGGAAGATCTGCAGCAAGCCTGGGAAACAGCGATCATCACCATGACCGAGCCGTTGTCGATGCGTTCCATTGCGCGCGCCGAAGGGGGATATGTCGACGACATCAACGGCAAGGATGCGGTCTGGTCGCCGAGCGGCGCCTATGTCGTAGGCCTGAATGAGAGGACATTGGGCATCATTTCTCCAGCAAATCGTCAGTCCGTCGGAAAATGGCTGGACGATGTCGCTTCGAATCCCGGTGATACCCTGACTCCCTATCTACAGTCGGCCCTCAACAAAGTCGCGGGAGAGACCCAGATCGTACTGGCCATCGATTTGAAAAACGCTCTCTCGCCGCATCGCGTTGAGGATCGACTCAAGGGTTCTGAAACGCTGCAGAAATCAAGCCTCAAACTCGAAGACATCGTCGCACTCGTCATGTCGATTCAGGGGACGACCGTGGAAGTTTCGATTGGCTCGGAAGCCCGTTCGAAGGCGAGGGTCGATTTTGGCAAGCCCGTGGCGATGTCCGACGTTATTGCCAAACGGCTTGTCCTGGAAGCCCTCGAGCAGATTGGCCTGGAAGTCAACGACCTCCAGGAGCACAAGTTCTCCACGGTAGGGAATTCCGTCATTGCGGAAGGGCCGCTGTCGGCCACCAGCTTGCGACGCCTGCTCAGCGTCGTGGAGATTCCGACGACGAACTTCAGTCAACTCGCTGAAGAAACCGCTGAAGACCACTCGCCGTCCGCCGGAGACATGGCCAAAAATTCGCAGGTCTATTTCAAGTCCGTCGTGTCTCTGCTCGACGACTTGCGGAGCGACCGCGAGAAGCAGGATACCCGCGGCGGCATGGATGCGGTCTGGATGGAACGTTATGCCCGTAAAATTGACCGTCTCCCGATTCTCTTTGTCGACGAACAGCTTCTCGATTTCGGTTCCAATTGTGCGGAAACGTTGCGGGTCATGGCGACCACACGACGCGGCGCCGGTCTCACTGCCGGATCAATGAAGTCCGCGTTGCGGACGACGACCGGCGGCGCCTATGGCGGCGGCTACTATGACTATTCGTACGGATACGGCGGCGCCGGATATGTCTCTGGCTCCTCCGCGACATCGAACGCCAAGGACCGCAACCAGATCCAGACTCAGGTGCAGAATCAGGCGACCGCCAAACGAACCGAGGGTTGGAGACTCATTGAAGACGCCACGGCCGACATCCGCAGGCAGATGACGCAAAAGTACAGCGTCGCGTTCTGACAGCCGAGGCCGTTCTTCCCCGCCATCAATGCTTATGCCCACCCTCGCGGACGCGTTGGGTGGGCGCAAAGATGGACTTCTTGTATCGCGCGGCAAGTTTCTCAAGCTGCTCCGTTAGGTCCCAGCGCGAGATTTGCCGCCCGATGCTCATCGGACCCATCGGATTGCCGGTCGAGTTGATCATCGCCACGTCGACGTCGGCGACCGAGCAGACTCCATCCTCGACCAGCTTGGTCGCCTCGTTGATCTGCACAAAGATCGGCAGCAGCGGATGAAAGCGCTGCGTCGCTTTCGACAGATCGATCTGCGGCCTCCCCTGCGACCAATCGTAATACCCCTGGCCGGACTTCTTGCCGAGACGCCCCTCCTCCACCATGCGGACGATGTGCGGCGCAGGCGCATAATCCTCGTGGAGCTGATCCGCGAAATAACGACACACATTGTGCATGATGTCAATTCCCACGAAGTCGGTCAGCTCACACGGCCCCATCGGCATTCCGACTTTCATCAGGAAGGCGTCCAGCGCCTCGGGCTCGATCTCGCCGCTTTCGATGACGGTCTGAAATAGAGCCGTCGAGGCGGCCGTCACCCGGTTGGCGATAAAGCCCGGCGTATCGCGGCGGACCAGTACCGGCACCTTGCCGATCTTCTGCGCGAAGGCATATCCGGTCTGAATCGTATCGTCCGATGTGTTTTGAGAACGGATGACCTCGACGAGCTTCATCAGCACGGCCGGATTGAAGAAGTGCAGCCCCAGCACTTTGTCGGGACGCTTCGTTGCGGCTCCGATTTCGGTGATGCTCATCGTGGATGTGTTGGACGCCAACAGCGCGTGCGGCGGCGCGAATTCGTCCAACTGTGCAAAGATTTTCCGTTTCAGGTCGAGCACCTCCGGGACCGCTTCGATCACCAGGTCTGCCTGTCGGGCTGCGGCCTGCAGGTCGGTGGTCGTCGCCAGCAGCGATGTCCGGACCTGCTCGACAGCGGCCGGGGGAACCTTCCCCTTCTCGGCCAGCTTTTCCAGGCTGGCAAAGATGCGTCCCGCCCCTTTTTCAACCGCGGCCGTGTTGATGTCGTACAGCGTGACCGGATAACCGGCGAGCAACGCGACCTCCGCAATGCCGTGCCCCATGTCGCCGGCCCCAATGACGGCGACCGACTTGATTCGATCGAGACTCATGCTCCTCACCCCTCGTAGTTTTCGCGTTCAATGATCATGGCGACCCCCTGTCCTCCGCCGCAGCACATGGTCGCGCAGCCGAAGCGGCCGTTCTCCTGTTCGAGGATACGGGCCAACGTCCCGACAAGTCGCCCACCGCTGGCGCCCAGCGGATGCCCGATGGCGATTCCCCCCCCCTTGACGTTGACCTTCGCCGGATCAATCCCCAGTTCCTGAATGGCGTACAGGACGACGACGGAAAACGCTTCGTTGATCTCCCAGAAGTCGATATCTGCGGCTGCCAGTCCGGCGCTTTCCAGGGCTCGCAGTGACGACGGCACCGGCCCGGCCCCCATGAGGTTGGGCTCCACACCAGCGAATCCAATCGAACGAATCGTCGCCAACGGCCGAATTCCGCGGGCGGCGGCCTGCTCCTTCGACATCAGCAGCAGGGAGACAGCGCCCGCGTTGAGCGGCGATGCGTTACCGGGGGTGATGCGTCCCTCCTTGCGGAACGGCGTCCGCAACCCGGCCATCCCCTCCAGTGAGGTGTCTCCGCGCACCGCCTGATCGGTGTCGACGACAAGCGTGCTTCCGTCGGCCTGCGGCGCTTCGACGGGCAGAATTTCATCCCGGAAGTAGCCCGCCTCCTGAGCGGCAAAGGCCCGCTGATGTGAGCGGACGCCCCATTCATCCATCGCCTGTCGACCGATGTTCCCGACATCGGCGAGCTTTTCGGCCGTCATGCCCATGTTCATCGAATTGACCATGTCCCAGCGTCCCAGCTTGGGATCCATGAAGAACCTCAAATTGAGATCAACGGCTCCATCGCCCCCCATCGGCACGCGGGTCATATGCTCCATGCCGCCGCACAGCACGGTGTCCGCGTACCCCATCGCGATTTCCATAAAGCCCATCTGCATGGCGGCGATGGCCGACCCACACTGCTGATCGATGCACTTGGCCGACGTGCGGCGACTGAGATTCGCCAGAATCAGCGGTCCGCGTCCACCGATCGTGAACTGCTCACTGACCGCCTGCGCACATCCCACGATGAAGTCATCGACGTCGTCGGGGGCGACCCCCGTCCGCTCCAGCAAGGCTGGCAGCAGCAGGGCCAGGAGGTCGTCCGACCGCATTTTTCCGAACCAGTCACGAGCCGGTTCCTGAGGCCGCGACCGCGACTGGGCCGTCCGCAGGTATCCGGCAATCACAACGTCACGCATTTCCATCGTGCGACTTCCGAGCAGGGTGACCAAAAGACTGACAGTTGTCCTGAGAAGTGAAGC
>JAHBXU010000175.1 GCA_019636315.1 Planctomycetaceae bacterium
GGCTCACGAGCTGGCACATCTCGTCCGGAGCGACGTGGTCTGGCTATGGATCGGCCGCCTTCTCACCGCGGCCTTCGGCTGGCAACCGCTGAATCACGTGGCCGTCCGAGGCTGGCGGGAGGCGTCCGAACAACTGAGTGACGATTGGGCCGTCGCTGGCGGAGTCGAGCCGCTCACCTTGGCCCGCTGTCTGACCCAGGTCGCCGAGTGGCGTCTCGACCGAGCCGCGCATGTCCCGGGCCTGACGGTGATCGGCCGCCGAAGCCGGTTGGCCTCACGCATTGAGCGGCTCGTCGGTCCTCCGCGTGTCGACCGTTGGCAGTCGGCCGTGTACCGCCGCTTGCTGGCCGCCTGCGTCGTCACCGCAGCGGGACTGCTCGTATGGACCGGCCCCCGCCTGGTGATTGCGCAGGCGAAGGTCGCTGCTCCTGAAACGGTTGTCACGATCTCTGAGGCGGATGATTTCGCATCACCGTTGAATGAGGCCACGCTCGTCCCGGCGGAAACCATAGCGACCAGCGACAGCCTGGCTGGCGAACTCGACGCGCTTCGTCGCGACCTGCAACTCGCTCTGGAGCTCCTCGCGCAGTCGGAGCCGGATCCGGACATTGCCGCGCTGGCGGAACAGATCCTGCAACGCATCAAAGCCCTGGATGACGAGAAGCTGGATCGCCAGAAATCAGAATGACGCTCACTCGGAATATCTCACATTTCCCCCAGGAGGAATTCTCATGCGGACACGATCATCGTTCGGTGTGCAGCTCGTCCTGATGACGCTCTGCGGTTGGTTGTTCACTGGTGAAGTCTCGTTGGCTCAGTACGCGCACGATGACGAGGCGGCAGATGCCCAGGAAACGCCCACCCTGTCGTACGGGGTGCCCGCGCGTGGGGAACAACTCGCTCCGTTCTATGGGGTGCCGGGTGGCTTCGGCAATCAACCATTAGTCCAGGCGGGCCGAGCCATCGATATCAAATCGGGCGCGGAAGGAACCGAGGTGATTCTTTTGCCGGGACAGACTGTTGTCCTGAGGCTGGATGCGCCGATTCGTGCCGTCGGGGAGTTCGACTCGGATGTGCTGAACAACGTCAACGCCACGAAAGACCGCATCGCGATCCAGGCGCTTTCGGCTGGCGAGTCCGACATGGTCCTCACGGATGCCAAGGGCGTCCAGACGCGAATCAAGGTCCACATCAAGAGTGAAGTCCCCGCGCGGTTGCGGCTGCTCCTCGAAGAGCTGTTTCCGGACGCGCAGCTGCAACTCCACGACGTCAACGGAGCGGTCCTCGTCCGCGGCACCGTCGCCAAGCCGGACGACGTCAGCAGCATCGCATCGATCATCGAGCAATTCCGCCGCCAGGCGCTGATGCAGGCGGATGTCCAGTCTCCGACAAATGACCTGCTGATTCCCTCCTCCCTCCCGTCGCCAGGAGATGAGTCTGACAGAAGGATCGCCCTACCCGCTGATTGGCCTGCACCATCCACTCCCTCAATTGCTGCTGATGAAGGAGACCACGAGACAGCTCCGGTTATTGCCATACCAGTCGAACGTCCGCAGATTGTCGAAGCGGTCCCCGAACAAGAGGATCTGCGCTCCGAGATTCGTGCTTTGCATCGCGACGTCAAACGCCTGATCGAACTGCTGGAGCAACGCGTGTCGTCGCCCACTCCGGAGCCGCAAACGCCTCCAGGACAGCCTGCCAAGGTCGTGCCGGCAGAACCGGCAAGCTCTGGCCTCAGCCGCATCGAGAGATTTATGGGGCCCGCCGCACCCATCGCGTTCACAGTACCTGCACTTGAAAAACTCATTCAGCAAGTACCGGAGGGACGAATCCTTGTGTCCTTCGATGCCGACTGGGCAGCGTCCCCTCAGGAACCGCGGATTGCGGCGTCCGAAATTGCTAAACAGGAGGGCGTGCATCTCTCCCAACTCAATGTCCGCACGAAGGTACTCCAGGAGCTGGCCGAGAAGCTCGGCGTCACTGAACTCCCGACGCTCATGGTCCTTGAGAACCGCAAGGAAGTCTTGCGGCTCACGGATCTCGACGACGAGCGGAAGGTGCGGACGTTTGTGCGACGAGCATTGCCGCCGGAATACGACCAGGTGTGGGAAACGCTCGGTGTGCGACTGGCTCCTCTCAGCGCGGCAAGTGGAGATCGAGCCGCCGACAAGTCACCGACGCCTGCCGGAATGCGGGTGACCGAGGTCCGAACCGGTTCCCTTGCCGAATCTGAAGCGGCGACGGGACTTCACCAGGGGGACATCCTCATTGGCTTGGGCATCTGGGAGACCCCGACGATCGACAAAGTCAACTTGGCCCTGTCGCAATCCCGTACCGGCACGTCTGCCAATCGCATCAAGTTCCATGCCCTGAGGGATGGAAAACAAGTGCAAGGGTATCTCCCGATCTCGAAACCGAAAGCTTCTGACGTGATAATGCTCAATGCGGCACCGGGAATGTTTCAGCCGAATACGTCCACGATGACCTGGAATGTCGGCTTCAAACGCTGAGCCGCCGCGTTGAACCGATTCGCGACTGCGATCGCGGCGACATTCGCGATCCAACGACCTCCGAGTGCGACAGGATAGTACGTGTTATACGCTTCGACCGCGTGGCCGCCGCTGTCAACTTGGAGGGTTTTTCGGGGAGTTGTCCGTTTCGCTGGGCGAGGCGAGGCTGGTAGCATGGCGTGTTATAGAGCCGTGTTCACAACGTCACGTCGCCTGCCGCGCCCGCTCCGCCCATGGTCAACTCGTGGTCCGCTCGATTTCTCACCAATCGCCTCACTCACCGTCGTCGCTCCCACCGGCGACGACAGCAGCGGCAGACGCACCTGCTTGCAGCCGTCGAGCGACTGGAGGTGCGCACGTTGCTTGCCGCGCAGGCAGTTGATTTCGGTCAACTGCGTTTCGTCGGTGAGTTCGCACAGGTTGGAAACACGTATACGACGTCCGAAGACGTGCAGTTGGGCCTTGTTCCCACCGGGAGCGATTCCTATCAGCCGCTGTTGGAGTTCACATTCCAGCAGAATGGTGGGCTGACGTTCGTCACGGGGACGAGCGACCTGTCATTCACCGTGACAGACGCGACGCTGTCGTCCATCGTGCAATTGAACCCCGCGCAGCTTGAGCTGTGGTCGATTGACGGCTCGACATCGTTCGATGCAGGTGCACTGACGTCCTCTGGATTCACACTGGCGACGGGAGCCGCCAGATCCTTCACGCTCTTCGGCGGTCAGATGGTGACCGACACCATCCTCCTCACCAATCCCGGAACGACCAGCGGGAATGAAGTGATCCTGGGCGGAACGTTGACGCCTACGTCCGAGGGCGATCTCGCCGTGGCCATCGGCAACAGCAATCCCGTGGTGATCAACAGCCAGGGTCCGAACCTCGCCGATTTTCAGGCCGACATTCTCACTCCGTTCACTCTCCAGGGCCTGACGTTCAATCCGGCGGACATGTCGATCTCATTCGACAGCAACTCTCAGAGCTTTGCGATCTGGGGGACGTCTCAGATCTCGACCGCCGACGGCGGGTTGTCGAGCGTGAGCGCCAGCCTGGGTTCGGAGAGCCAGCCGGGCGTCACCATCTCAGCCGGGGCCCTCTCGGACTTCACCGTGCGTGTCGAAGGGGGATCGACTGAGATGTTTGGGCTGAGCCTGAGCTCGTATGACCTCACGCTTACAAACAATCAGGCGGGGGAGGGGCTCACGGGCTACGGTTCGGTGATCCTCGAGAGTTCGCTCTTCGCGCAGATCGAGTCGGCAAATGTCGGCACGGCCCAGAGCCCCGGCCTGTTGATCCAGGCTGGCAAGATCGAGCAGTTCACCATCGAGATCGAGGGGTCCTTATTGCTTGCCGCGCTCCCCTTCCACACGAAGGACGACGGGACGACAAATGATGGAGGCGTGAACCTCAACTACGTGCCGGGAACGACGACCTACCACCTATTGGGCACGCTGGAGGTGCCGGAACTCTTCGATGCAACGGTCACTTTTGCTCAGGGTGACCTGTCCCTTGAGGACGGCGATCTGAACCTGGACGGCATCAAGATTGCGCTGACCGATGTCTACCTCGGCGCCTTCGTTCTCGACGAACTGGCCGTGCAGTATCACGAGGACCACGGCGTGGTCGATTTCGACGTGAGCGCCAAGCTCTGGTTTCCGGGGGCCTTCTGGATCGACGCGACGTTCGACTTTATTGGCGCCAAGCTGAACAGCATCGGCGTCGATTTTAAACTCACGGGCGCTGGCGAAGGCATCCCCATCGGCGACACCGGGCTATTCATCATCGGGATGGGCGCCGAGGTCCAGAACCTCGCCAACCCGCACGACCTGATCGTCTCCGGCATGGTCTCCCTGTCGTACGGACCAACGGAATCGTTCACATTCTTCGGCAATACTGCCCAAGGCACCCTGCTTCAACTCGACGGCAGCTTCCTCGTCGATCGCCACGAGTTCCGGGCGGAGGTCGACGCCTACATCGGCGCGTACACACTCGGCGACTCAACGTCCGGACTATTCGGCGAGGCCAAGGCCATTGTGACGCTTGACTGGTCCGAGGGGAAATATGAGGTCGAGATCGAGGGCGGATATTACGGCGGCACCTTTAAAGGAAAGCTCGTCGCCGACTTTCAATCCGACCTGTTCGCCGTGCTCGCCGACCTGGAGGTCGATATTCCGGACGCGGTGCCGTTCATCGGCGGCGACACGCTCGGCAGCCTGGACTTCGCCCTGCTTGACGTCTTCGGGGATTCGGATGAGAGCTTCTTTGCGGCCTGGGCCAAAATCAATCTCCTGATCCACACGTTCCATATCGGCTTCAAGTACACGTTCGACGGCGATTTCAAGATCATCAGCGGCAGCAAGATCGACGCGATCGAGCACGAAGTCGAAAACCCCGCGCCGCAGGTCTATAACTACGCGGCCACGTTCAACTCGCCTGACGGAGCGACGCACGCCACCTTCCACGTCGACTGGGGGGATGCGGGGGGCAAGCAGTCGATCGCAATCCTTCCCGCCGGCTTTGATACCCCCATCCCCGCCTCCGAGTTCTTAAGCTGGCAGAGTGATGGAAGCATCGGGCTGAGTCTCGTCCCGGCCTTCACCTCGGCGACGTCGATCGGCGTCCACATTGTCGGAGGAGCCGGCTTCCCCGACGTCAGCCTGCTCACCGGACCCTACAAGGTGATCCTCACGAGCAACCGCGAGCTCACACCGACCTGGACCAGCGTCTTTGGTTACGCGGAGCCGACGATCAGCCTCGGCCCACTCACCAATCCCAACTTGACGTTTTCGCCCGTCGCGATTCCGATCTTCACAACCATTGACAGTTCCTTTGCCGATCAGGCCACAGTCACGCTCTACGTCGATACCAGCTCCAGCGGGTACGGCGGCAAGCCAGTGCAAGGTGCGACAAACGTCTCGCTCCCCGGTCCTCTCGATTGGTCCATACCGTGGGACCTGACCGGTCTGAACTCCCAGCCCTATTATCTGTACGCGTCGATCAACGACGGGTTCAATCGTCCCGTCTACTCCGACTACATCGGTCCGTTCACGCCAATTCCCCCCATCGGCGGCGCCGTCACCGACCCGATCCACGGCAACGCAGTCCCCGGCGTGACGGTCTTCCTCGACGTCAACGGCAACGGCCAGTACGACGCCGGCACAGACCCGCACGACGTCACCAATCAGAAGGGCGAGTATGCCTTCTTTGGTCTTTCGCCGGTGATCGGCTTCAATGATTACACCGTCGGCGTGGTCGTGCCTGCGGGTTTCCAGATCGACCCGAATTCGTCGTTGTTGTTCGCGGTCGAGTTCGTGGGTGATCCGCTGACCGTCAATTTCGAAATCGACGAGTTCGCATCGATCAACGGGACGGTATTTGTTGATGCGAATCAGAACGGGACCTACGACCTCGGCGAGACACCGCTGTCCGGGTGGACCGTGTACCTCGATGTCAACGGGAACGGCCAACTCGATCCGGGTGAACTCGTCGCGCGCACCAACTCGCGAGGGGCCTATGCGTTCTACAAACTCGCTACCGACACCAACTATACAGTCACCCGCGTTCTGCAGCCCGGCTTCTACGACACCGGCGAAGTCAGGTCGCACACAGCCTCGATTGGCGACGACCAATTCCAGAAGGTCACCGGCCTCGACTTCGGCGTGCTGCCGTTTTCGACGGTGTCCGGCAACATGGCCGGTCATCTGCTGAGCAACGGGACGCTGAATCCTGTCACCACCCCGCTCGATGGTTGGACGGTCGTGGTGAAGCAGCAGACGTCCATCAACGCCGGGGGTAGTGCCGCGGGTGTCTACGGCATTGACGACGGCTTCCTCGGCGGACAGGACATGGCGTCCGATCACGCAATCAATACCACGCTCGTCGCTGAACCTGCTCCGCAGGCCGTCTATCAGAGCTACCGAAATGGGAGCGACTTCAACAGTTTCAGCTATACGGTCACCGGTCTGACGCCGCATGCGCCCTATGAGGTGCGCCTCGATTTCGCTGAAACCCATTGGGACGATCCGGGTGATCGCATCTTCAATGTGGTCATCAACGGAGAGACAGTGCTTCAATACTTCGACGTTCTCGCGACGGCACTGGGTCAGGGCGTGGGGACGGGCAAGTTTGTCGCCCTGGCGCCGACGTTCGCCACCCATGCTGACAACTCTGGAGTGGTCACCATCGACTTTACGCCGATTGTGGACAACCCGATGGTCAATGGGATCACGGTAACGGCGCTGACGACCAGCCTGGCCGTCAACTCCGGAGGAGCGATCCAGGGCGGCTTCGGCGTCGACGGCGACTTCAACGGCGGTCAGGCGGCGCCCGCCTCATCGACCGTCATCACCACGACGGGCGTTTCTGCGCCGGCGCCTCAGGAGGTTTATCAGACAAACCGCTACGGGGACCTTTTCAGTTACACACTGACCGGCCTCATCCCCGGCGCTCCTTACGCACTCCGCCTGCACTTTGCCGAAACCTATTGGAACGCCCCCGGTCAAAGAGTGTTCAACGTCCACCTCGATGACGGTGATCCGAACCGGCCTGCCTACGATACCATTCTGGCGGACTTCGACATCTTTGCCGCTGCCGGCGGGCAGAACATTGCCGTCGAGCGGACGTTCCCCGTCATCGCCGCCCAGGACAGCCACGGCAATGGCATCATCATCCTCACCTTCGAATCCAGCATCGATAACGCCCAGATCAATGGAATCGAAGTCATCGGCGGCACCGTGACAGCGGTCACCGATGCCACTGGCAACTATGGCGTCGGCGGCCTGCGACTCGGTCACTATGTCGTCGCCCAGGTCGTACCGGATGGGTGGCGGGAAGTCTCGCCGTTCACCTCCGACCTCGTCCTCGCGACTCCCGCGGGCTCTGACATCCAGAACGTTCCTGGAGGCGTCAGCGCGCTCGCGCCGGTCATCGCCGACTTCGACGGCAACGGCCAGCTCGATGCGGCCGTGATCGATGGCAGCAGGATGAATCTTGTCATCTATCACAACGGAGACTTCGACAATCCGACGACCTACCCGCTCGGCTTCGAGGCTTCGGCATTCGTCGCCGCGGACGTGCTGGGCACGGGTCAC
>JAHBXU010000176.1 GCA_019636315.1 Planctomycetaceae bacterium
TTGAGGACGGGGTCGAGCAAAAGCTTACTCGCACCAACCTTGACGCCCACGTAAAAGTACAACGCAAAATGGTGCGTCTGGTCTTCGTCGTAGAGGCCCGGTTGCGAATCGTGATAATCCGGATGCAGATCGCTCTGATCGGTCTCCACCTTGGCGGAATCCAAACCCTGGACGATCGAAATGTCCCACCAATTGACGAACACCCACAGGAGAATCCCCTTCAAATCACGTCGTATCGAATCGGTGATGGGGTACATTTCGTTTGTCCCCTCGAACCGGCCGGCCCCATTCATGCTGAACAGATACAGAAAATCCAGCGTACTCCCCAGGCATTTGGTGCAACTGGCCCGCTGACTCTTGGCCCACTCCCGTGCGATTTCACCAAAGTATTGCTTGGGTTCGGTAATTCCTATTTTGGCCCATTCGCGGAGGCCGTTCTTCGCCCAGGCCGCGGCTTTTGCAATATCGCTCGCGCCCGTATGGATCGTGATTCCCCGCTCGCTGACCTTCCACGAGCCAAAGAATCCCAGATCCTGGACACCCATTCCAAAGCCCCGCTTGTCGAACTCCTTCAACACAAGTGCAAACATGGGGCCATGCTTCGGGTCCGATTCCAATTCCTTGCGGACATCGCGGGGCGTATAGATGAAACTCATGTGGCACCTGCTGACACGATAAAGACGTCGCTGGATGGCTCGGCCGAGACCGACGACGACCAGGTCGCCCGTCGACACGGCGGCTCACGCTCGCTGTTCCAATTGAGATCGCATCCTCATCCCATTCCCGGCGAACCCACAAACGTGCGTCGTGCTCCGCAAAGCTCGGGCCTTCGCCCAGCTTATCACACCGCCCCCTCTGCCGTCAGTTGGAATCCGGATTGAGACGACTGCGGGTCTTGCATCGCTTGCGACTGAAATGGCGTTCGAGCAGAATTTCCCGGTGAGTCATCTTCGTGAGTTCATGATGTCGTGTTCAGGAGCAGGCGATGGTCCGGTGTTTCATCAGTGCAGGCGCGACGCGAACAGACGTGCTGTGGCGGGCGGTGGCTTTGCTGCTGTTGTGCACCGCAGCTCGGGATTGCGAGGCGAATCAGGCGGGCGACCAGATTGAAGGCGCCGTCTGGAAGTTCCAGATGAAGGCGGTCGACAGGAAGGGGGGAACACGCGGCGGCCAGTTCCGCGTGAACAACGGAGTCCTCTATCAGAAGGAATCTCTCGACAACGTTGAATGGAACAAGGTCATCGGACGCATTGAACCGCTCAAAAAGGGAAAGTCCCGATTGATCTTCGAAGATCTGCAAGCCAACAAGGACAAGTCCGCCGCCATCAAGGGGACGGCCATACTCGATATCGACAAATTCGGCCACTGGACCGGCCGAATGATCGACAGCGAAGGCGCCCACTGGCATTTCCAGTGCGCCCGCATTCAGGAGTGACGAAACTCCGGCTCGATCGCACCATTCCACATGGAAGGCCAATAAGGACAGATGCAGGCAACTTCAAATCGGGCGAGCATCCCTTCATACACTCGCGGCTAACATCCGTACAGAAACTCGTCGTCCGGAGTGATGCCTTGCTGCCCATCCGGCCAGCTCTTTATCGCCCAACGCAACGCGCTGAGGACTGCTCAGGAATTGATTCGAAGTCTTCGCCGGTGCAAGGGACAAAGTCATCGGGCCAGCAGGCGCGCATCCCGCACAGGACGCGGTTCTGAAGCGGAGCATCACTATTCACCCGCTCCACGAACAGCTCAATGAAGTCGACATCACACCGATTTACGAGTTGCCGCACATCGTGTGCCAGATACCGCGGGAAGTAACCGATCAGCATCCGGTCAGCATCTGTGCGAACTGCAACCGCGTTGGGATCATACTCGTTCTGAAGATCGAGCATCAGAAGCAACCGATCTCCTTGTTGCAGCTGTCCGATTCGAGCCAGCGCAAACTTCGGCAGCCATCGAATCCCATGCAAAAAGAACTTGTTAAAATAACAGCTGTCAGCATCTGGCTGCGGACAGGGAAAAACTTCGACAGCATCTGTCTGACGCAGCCCCTCGGTGACGCCAAGAATGACGATCGGGTCGGGCGGATTGGTGATATCGAAGCCACCCCAGCGCAGATAGGCCTCGTATTCTGGCCGCGACTGTGAAAGCAGCCGGTTTGCGAAAACCGGGAACAGTTCCTCGGATTCGTACACCTGATCGAGTCGTTCCATCTTTGCGAATGGACGGAACCCGGGCTTCTTCGCCCCCTGGGTGTAGAAGAACCGGTAGATACCATTCTCGTGTTCGAGCCGACCAACTGGTCGCCAGCCTTCGTGGGGTGCCGCCGGTCGCCATGCGACAAACAAAGCGTTCATGGGGAGTCCTCCCAATTCAATAGCCGCTGGCGGTTCAACTCTAGTAACTCAAACGTAAACTGCCGACCGATGGATGACATCCGTTCAGACGGCACTTGATCAAGGATATCTGAAACTGAGTCGCAGACAACCGACCGAAGCCGATCGATCCAAATTTCTGCTGCCAGCGGACGTCGTGCTGCGAACTGATGAAAGGCATCCAGTAGCAGGAGGGGCTTCGACGAACTTGGCGAACTGTAAAAGGCGCTTCGTCCCTTTGCGACAAATTTCGCCAACGAACGATTGCGATCCTTTGTCGTCAATCGCGTCTTTCGCTCAGAATCCAAGAGATTGCGTGCCAACCCGGCACCATGATCGAAGGAAGGGGCCAATGACGGAACGCTCCCTTCCTCGCCGCTCCAGATGGCACCCCAATTCTCATGGTGGCGATCCTGGTTTGCGATCCAAGTGTCGAGAAGAACATAGCCAATGAACACATCTATTGCCGTTGCGATTCCCGGCGGAACATCTGACATCCATTCCAACTGTGGAGGTTCGAGCAGCCCCAGAATCTCACACACCCCGTCGACCGTATGCTGTTTGACCTTGAAGCGCTGGGCGTGCGGGTAACTGGCATCAAGCGTCAACAAAAGCTGGTTCCCCAGAATCAAAGCCTTCGGGAAGGGTGACATATTCGCACAGATCACTCCCGGTCGCAGCAATGTCTCGCCGTCAACTTCGATGGCCAGTTCGTACTCTACATGTGGCAAACCCAACAATCGGCAGAGATGGCATGCGATGACCTCGGCCCAGTCTTCGCCGGTGCCGCGGTCTTCGGCCTTGAACAGACAACGTTGATTGTCCCGACGAAACCAGAATTTGGGCTTGCTCCCCAGCGCTTCAACCAGCTGAGCGCTGTTTCGCTCGATCCGATGGATCGGAAATGGCATACGGCAAATCCATACAGTCAAAGCATTATTCTCACACGTCCGCCAGGCGCTCGGTCGAGTCGCCGAAGCTGTTCAGGCGCACGCCGTATTTGTCCATGAGGGACAGGTACAGGCTGCACATTTTGCGGTTGGGGGCGTCGAGGTAGTCCAAAGCGCGGCCCGTATGCAGTTGGCCGCCCGCACTTCCCAAGAGCACCACAGGGAGTTGGTTCGCGTTGTGGCTGCCGGTGAGCATGCTGGAACAAAGCATGAGCACGCTGTTGTCGAGTGCCGTGCGATCGCCTTCCTGGATCGCATCGAGGCGGCGGGCGATGTAGGCGACCTGTTCGAGGAAGAACTGGTTGACCTTGAGCCAGTCGGCCGATTCCTGGTGCGAGAGCAAATGGTGGATCATGTAATCCACACCCAGGTTCGGAAAGCGCAGCGAGGAGTGGTCGTTATTGAGTTTGAGCGTCACGATGTGGGTGGCGTCGGTCTGGAAGGCGAGGACGAGGATGTCCCCCATCAGCCGCATGTGTTCGGCGATGTCTTGAGGAATGCCGTCGGGGGGCCGTTGCGCGGATTGGGGCAGTACGCTTCCCTGACGGGTCGCGGTGGAACGATCGGGGCGCTGGCCCTGAAGTTCGCCGCGCTGTCCGGCGCGGGTAATGCGTTGCTCGACGTCGCGGACCGAGTGGAGATACTCATCGAGTTTATGTTGATCGGCGATGCTGATGGTGCGGCGAAGGTCATTCGCGTCGGACAGGATGGCATCGAGAACGCTGGCGTCGCCGTGGGAGACGTCGTCACGGAATAGTCGGTCAAACGCGAGGGCCGGGTAGACTTCGAGCGGCGTCGGAGTGGTCGGCGAGCTCCACGAGATATGGGAGCTGTAGATCATCGAGTAGTTCTTGTGCACCGACGGGTTCGCCTTCTCGCAGCCGAGAACGAGCGACGGAACCTTCGTGCGGTTGCCCAGATGCTGGGCGAGGACCTGATCGAAGCTGGTGCCGGATTTGATTTCACCACCTGACGACAGCGGGGCTCCGGAGAGCA
Source organism: Planctomycetaceae bacterium (assembly GCA_019636315.1). Lineage (GTDB taxonomy): Bacteria > Planctomycetota > Planctomycetia > Planctomycetales > Planctomycetaceae > JAHBXU01. Next base: position 4,322 of record JAHBXU010000176.1, read on the forward strand.
GGTTGCCCGTCTGCGACGAGTGGATGTTCCCCTTCAGAGCCTCCTCGTTATAGAGGCCGCGAATAAAGAGCAGCCGATCACGAAAATCGTTGAGTGGATGCAGGACTTTGCCGAGTTCCATGTCGGCCCCGGCGCCCCTGGCCCACCATTCGTCGCGATGAAAGCCGTTGCCGGCGAAGAAGACCGCCAGGCGTTGGGGAGGCGCGTTGTTATCGGCAGCCGGGGTTGCGGTGTCGCCCCATGCGGCGAGGGACTCGAACCACGGGAGTGCCATCGAGACACCCAGGCCGCGGAGGATGGTGCGTCGCGTGAAGCGGGTGGGCATGACGTTTTCCTGTTGGATTCTCATGGTGACGTTCAGGTCCGCCGACGGATCAATTCTCGTCGAAAGTCACTTGCATCTCCCGGCCGCGGATTTCGCGGAACTGGCGGCTCAGGACAATTGTCTCCAGTGCAGCGGAGAAACGGAAGTCGTGTTCCGCGAGTTTGGCCTGCATCTCGGTGAGCAGCGGTTCGTCAGAGAGCTGCACCGGGCGGCCCAGTGCAAAGCCAAGCAACGTGCGGCAGAACTGGCGGACAAACGCCTCACGGCGGGTCGTCCCCAGGTAGTGCCGCAAGCCGTCCACACCGTTGAGGGGCGTGCCATCCATCAACGTCGTGCGCGTATCAATCGGCACGGAGTTCTGATCATGATCGCGGAATCTCCCGATCGCATCGAAGTTTTCGAGCGAGAAGCCGTAGGGGTCGATACGACGATGACATTTGTAGCATGCCGGATCAGAGCTATGCTTTTCCACGAGTTGACGAAACGTCAGGCCCCCGGTTTCCGCCTCACTCTCCGGCAGAAGGGGGACATCCTTGGGAGGTCGCGGGAGGCGCTCCCCCAGGAGCGTTTCAGAAATCCAGTTGCCGCGGAGGATGGGGCTGGTGCGGGAGGCGCCGGCCTGTGTGGCAAGTGTGGTGGCTTGCGTGAGGATGCCGCCGCGGGAATGTGCGCGGACACTGGTCACCAGCCGCCACTCGTCGCCCGCGACGCCGTCGATGCCGTACAGCCGCGCGAGCCGCTCGTTCAGGATGGTGTAGTCGGCGTCGATCAATTCAAGAATTGAACGGTCGTTGCGAAACAGGTCTTCAAAGAAACGGATCGACTCTTCGTACATGTCGCCGCGAAGTGCTGCAAACTCGGGGAATGTTTGCTCGCTCTTCTCGTTGAACTGATCGAAATCGCGAACGTGCAGCCATTGGCATCCGAACTCGATCGCCAGTCGGCGAATGCGGTCATCCTGCACCATGCGCCGCGTTTGCGCGAGCAAGGCGGCGGCATCGGTCAAACGCCCGGCGGCTGCGAGTTCGCGAAGTTCGTCATCCGGCAACGAGGACCAGAGGAAGTAGCTCAGCCGCGTGGCGAGTTCTTCGGCGTCGACGGGACCGGAGTCGCGTCCTGGCTCGGGCTCTTCGAGCCGGTACAGAAACGCGGGAGAGGTGAGGACGCGGACCAGCAGAAGCCGGACGGCCTCTTCGTGTGGGAGGTTCTCCGCTCGCAGGTCTGAATAGAAGTGCCGCATCCCCGTTGCCTCGTGATCGCTCAACGAGCGACGATAGGCGCGGGACGCGAACTCCAGCACCGCTTCAATGTGACCGGGCTCTGCCTGCTGCAACTTCGATTCGAACTGAGCGGCCCGCTCCATAATGGTTCCTCGAAGCGGCTCGTATTTGGCCGGATCATCATCCTGCGAAGCAAATTCCAGGAGTTGTTCAAAACCGGTGACGATGGTGAGCGGATCACGGCTGATGAAATGCAGATCCTCCCAGAGTCGATCAAGCTGCGAGGCCTCCTGGTCGCTGAGCATCAACCGGCGGAGATGGTCATCTTCACGGTGAAACAGAATCAGCGTCACCACGACGTCAACCGGGACAATACGTGAATAGCACATGGCCAGTGGGAACAGCGAACGAAACTCGTCCATCGCTGCAAGAACATGTGCTTCCGCAGGCGAACCAGGATTCACCACGACGGGAACACCGGGCAAAAGCGAGGTCGCGTCGCGGGGTGGTTCCGTGGTGAGTTGAAGCTGTGCGCTGGCGTCGGCCCCCGCGGCGGAGTGCAGTTTGCCCGTCGCCATGAACTCGGACGCGGCTACGAGTTCCGCAGGCACGCGGACTTCGACCACAGCGGGGGCGTGCACCAGGAGGTGATTTGCCGACATGGGCAGATTGTCGTCGCTCGCGCCAAAAAGTTGAGGATCGATCCCATACGAACAGGCGGCGATATCGGCAGGAGTCGCCCGCAGCGCGAGTTGGGCTGGATCGAGACTTCCAAACAAAGGCCCCTGCAGCGATGTCACCAGTTGACGCAGCGTTGCGTCCTGCATGCGTTCGTCTTCGGACGGTGGCATGGTCAGCAGCGACGTCATTCGCGTTGCCAACTCGTCGGCTGCCACGGCGTCATCTGTTTCCAGCCACTGAGCGAGGAGCGATCCGGCCGGGACGGCGGCCGCGGGTGCGGATCCCTCGGTCAGATCGGAGTAGAAGTGCCAGACACTCTCGTGGCCGTGCCGATCCGCCTGGGGGTTGCCGGCGTCGATTCGGTCAGCACAATCGCCGGCGAGCGACCATTCGCGCTGCGCGCCGCCGACTTCCACAAGGGTGAGTTCAATCTCGGTCAGATCGCATGAGTGATCGCGATCGCGTGGGCCGATCACAAGCGAAAGCAGATCGCCCGTGTTGACGGCAAGACTGCTGATGAGGGAGACCTGTTCCTCGCCGCCGCGGTCAAGGTTCCCTTCACGAAGCACGTGACGGTCGGCTCCGCGCCGCCGTTCCAGTGACCAGCTCACCCCGTTGCCACAGGCCGGGTGCGCATGGCGGATGCGGGCCGAGACTCGCAGGCGTCCGTCGAGCGGACTTTTCCATCCCGCAGCGATCCAGCGTTCCGGCCGCGGGTGGACTGCGACGGAATGCGGTCGCATTTCGCCGGGCACGTTGACGGTTTCGTCGGACGCATTGGCAACCAGCGAGAGCGCTTCGGCGCCGGCGATTCCCCAGCCGCGGACGGAGTTGTACCCCCCGACGCGTTCCAGAGGCTGATTCAGATAGTCTTTAATTTTGAGCTCGCCGGCCGTGGCGATGCCGAGGAACGCCAGCCACGGTTTGAGGATGAGCGGATCAAGCCGATGCGATTCCGCCAGGGATTCGATATCGGCTTCTGCAGTGGTTCGCGCCTGGAATGCGGCTGCCAGGTAGCCGCGCGTCTGGGCCAGCGCTTCCGCACGTAG
>JAHBXU010000177.1 GCA_019636315.1 Planctomycetaceae bacterium
GCGTGACCTCCGTGTAGAACTCACGTTGGATCTTCTCCGCCTGATCGATGAGTTCCTGCTTTTGCGCTTCGTCGGCAGTCTGAAACGCTTTGCTGATCTCGGTGATCCGCGCGACCGTCTCCGCCTTTCGGCGAGTCAGCGCCTGCCATTCCTCCGGAGTGAAGTCCCCGGCGACGGCGTTTGCCGGGGGGGGAAGTTGAGCGTTCGCCATCCGCTCCCCAAAACAGCCAGTCCCCGCGGCGACCAGCAGACCTGTCACAACAGCACGACGCAACATCATTCCCCGGCTCCCATTCGATTGCCAATGACCGATCACGCGACCGTGCCGACGGCGACTTTCGGCCACACTCTTCCCGCCACATCGCTATTGAGTCTACGCAACCACACGGCAATCGTGAAGGACGACCGGTTCCTGAGCGAGATCAGCAACAATCAGGTCCCCAGGCCGACGGCTCTGCCGTCGGGCGGAATGGGGCCGACGACTCAATGACCTTCCGTCGGTTCTCCGAAGCATGGCCTTCATCGTGTGACGACAGCGCCATCGGCGTGGGACGGAAGCGGAGGAGATTTCTCAGCAGCGGAATCGCAACGACTTTCCGGAATCGAACGCCGATGACTCGGTTGCATCGTCAGCCGGCGGAGGTCGAATGTCCCGTCACGCGTCGCCGGAAGTCTCCGCTCCTGCTCCCGAGAAATGCGGGAGGGCGCTCACATTGTCAACGTCACCGTCCGGTTCCGCGGCATTTTCGCGGCCGCGAAAGTGGACCTTGATGGGCACCTCTCGAAACGGCAGTTCCTCACGCAGCACCCCCAGGAGATAGCGCTTCCAGTGCTCGTCAAATCGCTCCGGGTCGTTGCATTTGAGGACAAGTGTCGGCGGTTCCGTCGACACCTGAGTTGCGAAGAAAATCTTCGGACGGCGGTTCTTCTTGTACCGCGGCGGATTGGCCTTCACCGCCGCCCGGACAATCCGATTCAACTCGCCCGTCGAGACACGCACACGGGCCTGCTTGGCGATCGCCTGAGCCAGATTGATCAGCTTCTTGACGTTGCGGCCGGACTTGGCCGTGACGAACGCCATCGGGGCGTGCCTCATCCCCGGAAAGTTGTGGATCAGATACTCCGACCACTTCTCCATCGTCATCTCGGCGGACTTGCCCAGATCCCATTTATTGACGACGAACACGCACGGCTTCCAATGCGATTCGATTTCGTCGACCAACTGCTTGTCGACGCGAGAAATCGTCGACTCGGCGTCAAAGAACATCAGCACCACATCCGCGCGGCGAATGCTCCGCTTGGCCCGGACCAGTCCATAGTACTCGATGTCGTTCGCCAGACTTTTGCGCTTCCGCACACCCGGCGTGTCGATGGCGACGAATGCTTTGCCGTCCAGGTCGAAGCGAATATCAACACTGTCGCGCGTCGTGCCGGGGACGTCGCTGACGATCATCCGCTCGGTTTCCGCCAGCGCGTTGATGAACGTGCTCTTGCCCACATTGCGCCGACCGACGATGGCCAGTTTCAGCTCCGGCTCCTGAGCAAGCGATTCGCCCGTGGCCGCTTCGTCGTTCGCGGCAGGTGGTAAATGGTCGAGAATCGCCCGCAGCAACTCCCCGCGGTTCCGTTTCGCCTTCACGCTCGTCAGGACGACGTCCGGAGGCGCCGACGGCCCCGCGTCGGTCGCCGCGGCTCGTTCCTCCTCGTTGCGGCGGCGATCGGCCCCGCGTGTTTCGCCCAGTCCGCTCCCGCTGCCGATGAGCGCATAGAACTCGGCGATCTCGTCATCCAGACGGGTCGAATCACACTTGTTGACGACAAGCAATTTGGGCGCCGCCACGCCACGCAAGCGCTCGGCCACATGGCGATCGAGCGGCGTCACCCCCGTGCGACCGTCGACGACAAACAGGACGAGGTCGGCATCCGCGATGGCCGCGTCAATCTGACGCTCGATATCGGCGGTCAGGTCGTCCGCATCCTCCACCCCCATACCGCCCGTATCCACCAGTTCAAAATGCCGTCCCTGTTCATGCATCAGGTAGGTCACACGATCGCGCGTCACACCCGCCGTCGGATCGACGACGGAGACCAGCTTGCCCGCCAGCCAGTTGACCAGAGAACTCTTCCCGACGTTGGGACGACCGACAATGACAACACTGGGAACAGACATCGGAAAACTCGAGAACTCAACCGCCAACGGCACAAACAAGATGACACGCCGACTCACCGCCGCCGACCTGCGATGAGACCGCTCAGCGGATTCTAGCAGATGATCGACCAACTTGCCGCAGCACCACCGTGTTGTGCTGACGAGGCGTCCATCTGGCCGAGGCGGTCATCGTTCGGGGGGGGCGGTGTTCCGCAGCAGCCAGACATAGTCGCGCCATTCCTGCTGCGGCCGCGCGGCGGCTTCGAGTCCGGAGATCTTCTCGCGAAGACCCTGCAGTTGTTGGGCGTTATCTTCACGCTCCCGCTCGATGAACCGCCGTTGTTCCTCCGAAGATTCCGGGCTGATGAGATCGCGCAATCGACGCAGCCGACGAAAGTCCGTAAGGACCTTCGCGGCATCGCGCCGCGCCGCTTCCAGTTCTTCCTGCAGTGCGGCCACATCCCGTTGCACAACTTCCTGTTGGGCATCGCCGATGAGCAGGTCGAGTCGGCCATCGTGATCCCAGTCGGTGACACACAAGCCGCCCGCCCAACTCCGCCGCGGGCCGTCGTTCTCGTCGTCCCGGCGTTGTCCAATCGGCGACGGCGCCAGCTTCCACCCTTTGTCGAATCGGGGGGCCCGGGCTTCACCAACGTTCTCATAAATGACCACGCGGCCATCGCTCAAACCGAGCAGCAGATCGGGCTTGCCGTCGCCATTCCAGTCGACGACGGCGGGACAGGTCTCCCTTCGCGAACCAGCAACGGCCTCAGGGTCGAGTTCCACCAGCACGGGCGCCGCCAGTGACAGCGCGCCCGGCGAGCCGCGGTTTTCGATAAAGTAAATGTTGACCTTCTTCGATCGCAGCGTCTCCTGACCCGTGACGATGAGATCGTGATCACCATCTCCGTCCCAGTCGGTAATGCAACATCCTGCATCAAACCCCACATTCAACACCTGTCCATCGGACAGTTTGAGAATTATCGCTTCTTCAAATTCTCCTCCCGCAGTTCGACGATACCAGAAGAGAAGCCCCGTCTCCGATGGCGCCACGATGTCGAGCAGGCCGTCGCCGTCCAAGTCGGCAAACTGAGGCCGAAACGCCCCTTCTGCCGGCAGCTCCGCAATTTCCCCGCCCGCGCGGAACCACTCGAAGTCGATCAAGAGCGGCTGCTCCCTGGTCCCCAGGTTCCGATAGATCCGCAGACGCGCCGGCAGGTTCTGTCCGACGAGCAGGTCATTCAGACCGTCTCCGTCAAAATCTCCCACACACGGGCCCGCACCACGAAAGCACGCGACGTCGATCGGCGCGCCGCCCGCCTCGACCCGGACGTCAGGGGCAAACAGATCCTCCGCGATTGTTGTGGGCGCGGCGACGAGACTGAGGAGCAGGCCACAGCACAGGCATCGCATGGTTGTTCTCCTTCAAGGGCCGGTTTATTGCCGGCGGAATGGGCCGACGCCCCAGACCAGGAGCGTCGTATTTTCATGTCCAGTGACAAACCGATTCCGGGACGGCGAGAAGACAAGCGATGTCGTATTCGAGTGATGTCCGGACAAGGCGCCGATCTGTTCCCCCGCGTCAGCGTCCCAGACGCGAATCCTCTGCGGGCTTTCCGGAGTGAGCGGGTAGCTCCGCGAGCCGCTTCCTGAAACGAGGAGATGACTGTCCGGCAGGAAACCAACGGCCGTGACAGCACGTTTGTGACCGGTCAACACGCGCAGCAGTTTCCAGTTGCGTGCGTCCCAGATGCGAATTGTTTGATCCAGGCTGCCTGAAGCGAGCAACGCGCCATCACTGGAGAAGGCGAGCGCTTCGACGGAATGTTGATGCCCGGTCAACGTCGCCAGTTCTGTTCCGGACTCAGTTTCTCTGACGCGAATCACTCCGTTGTGGGCTCCCGTCACGAGCGTGTTTCCATCAGCCGCGAGCGCAAGCGAAATCGTGGTGGCCGTTCGCAACGGAATCTCGCGAAGTTTCTCACCCGTGTTGAAATTCCAGACTTGCAACGTCTCGTGACTGTCCGAGTCCGTTCCCGGACGGTCCGCTCGTGATCCCACGCAGATCAACGTCGCGCCATCGGGAGTCAGAGTGAACGAGCGAATCCGCTTCGTGCCACTCTCGAATGACCGAACCGCATCTCCCGTGGCGACGTCCCAGACGTGGACCGCCTCGGCATTCTCCCAGGACGTCAGCAACTGCTCACCGGACGGTGTGAACGCAATCGTGCTGGCGCTGGAGGGAGACGGAATCCGGAGCTTGAGTCTGCCCGTCTCGGCATCCCACAGGTTGATCTGCCTGTTCGCACCGCCGGAGGCGATCAGCCGGCCATCGGGCGACCAGGCCGCGCAGCGCACCTCAGCATCGTGGCCGAAGGAGGTCAGCTCGGGGACGATTTCCTTGCCCGATTCGATGTCCCATTGTCGTAATGTCGGAACCACGGCCCCGAGGATGACCGACTTGAAGTCGGGACTCACGGCGAGTGATAGGCCGATCTGCAGGCCGCTTTCAATTCTGCGTTTCAATTGGCCCGACTCGACATCCACAACACGAATCGTGCCATCCTGGCCGCCGACGATCAGCGTTCGCCCGTTCGGTGACAGCACCAGCGTGTGGACATATTCCGCGTCGAGTTCAATGTCCTTGAGAGGCTCGCCCGTGTCGAGGCGCCACAAGTGCAGTTTGCCAATGGTGGCCACGATCAACAGCTTGTCATCCGCCGACATGGTTAAACTGGTCGGGGACACTTGCTCCTGGGGAATCATAAAGCTTCGGACGACAGCTCCCGATTCGACGTTCCACATGACGGCCGGTCGATTGACGGTCGACGCGGAGAGGTGCATGCCATCGGATGTCCAGCAGATCCCGGTGATGCTGCCACGTTGCCCTTCGATCGTCAGTTGCTGCAACCGTTCGCCTGTCGTTGTGTCAAACAGCACCACGTTCGGACCGTCCGTCATGGCCAGTCGGTCGCCCTGGGGAGAGTAACGAATCGTGACGCCGCCGATCCCCACAAACAACGGCGTGCTGGAATCGAACGCGAGAAGTTCCAGACCCGTCTCCACATCCCATAGATGCAGTGCGGAACCATCAGTCGCCGCAATCTCCTTTCCGTCCGGTGCGAACGCCAGTGCGGCAAACCGTCGCGCAAATTCCGTCGGATGCGACCGGCGCAACTGTCGTAACACTTTCCCGCTGTGGACATCCCAGATCAGAATCGCGTCATCATTGATCGTCGCGATTTTCAGTCCGTCGGGGGAATACTGCAGTTGCCTGACCGGACCTTCCTGTCGAAACCGACCGGTTCCCAGGCGGAGGACCGCACCCGAGGGGAGTGCGCCGTCGTCGTTCGCGGCGACGGCATCTCGAATACCGTCGACGCTTCGGTTCGTCGTCTCTGCGATCAGTGGAACGGAACTCAACATGCCGAACGAGAGCACAACCAGCGACGCGGTGATCGTCCCAAACAACAGTATGCGACCCGACAGAGGTTCCCGGCAGCGGCTGGTATCGAGAATGGCCCGTACCCGCTCGCCAATGTCCGATTGCCCGACCATCTCGGTCGACAGGTTGGCAATCGGCCTTCTCCGGCGGCACATTTGCGTTGCGACCCGCAGCAGGTGCTCCGCATAGTCGGACGGCCGCTGGCCCGCGCGGAGGACCAGGTCGTCGCAGGCCAGTTCTCGCTCTCTGGCCATCTGCCGCGAGGCAAACCAGATGAGTGGATTGAACCAGTACAAGGCACAGGCAATCCGTGTGAGGATCTGAATTTCCCCATCGTGCCGCGCGATGTGCGCCAGCTCGTGCAGAAGCACAGCCTCCTGTCGTTCCAAACTCCAGTCTTCAAATTCAGCGGGGACGAGCACATACGCCTGCGACAGACACCAGGTCGCCGGCATCGGACAGGTCGCACTTTTGAGTAGTCTGATCGGCCTGATGACGCCCATGCGGGCACACAGTGCTTGCAGTTGCCCGATGCCAGTGGAAGTCGTGATGTCGAGCGACGTACGTGACAGGCGAATGACACGACACAAACCCAGGATGACGGCGAGGGTGTGCGCGAACACCCCCACCGTCCAGGCGACGAACAACACGATCTGCACGCGGATTGGCCTTTCGCCATTGTGGATCGAGACGGCGGATTGCGAATGGTTCGCGACTCGATGAATGTCGTCCGGCAACGGGCCGCGCACAATCGCCCGCCCATCTGTCACTTTGATCCGGGCGTCGATCGGCTCCGATGGCGTATTGGTTGATTGCAGTCCCGTGAACTGAGTCACCGGCGACTCGGAAATCGGTTCGGTCCCTGGTGGAGCGCCGGTGAACAACTCGTCACGAGGCCAGCGGGGCAGGAGTTTGGCCTGCGGAACGGCCGTCATCAGCACCGGCAGAATGAGTACGCCCCCGATCACGCTCGTCCACACGAAATGTCGCGCCGCTGCTGATGCCCGCCGTAACACGGTCACCGTTGCCGCCCCCAGCAGGAGCATCAACACCGACCGCAGCACAATGTCTCCCAGAACCGGGCACGAGGCTTCCAGAATCGCGGACATGACTATTGTCCTTTCTTGCGCGCTTCCTGAATCAACTCCTCCAGCCGTTTCAACTCGTCATCGGAGAGATCCGTTCGGGGATCGGACAGATGCAGCGCGATGGCCTTCTCCAACGATCCGTCAAAGAACACATCCAGCAGATGTCGAACGGCGGAACGCCCCGCCTGCGTGCGCGGCCTGGTGGGGCGAAAGATGTATTCGCGGCCCGCAATGCGATGCGTGAGATGCCCTTTGTCCTCGAGAATCCTGAGGAACGTGCGAACCGCGCTGCGCGACGGCGGATTGGGCAACGCCTCGAGAACGTGCGTGGCCGACGCTTCACCCAGGGCGTAGACCACGTCCATGATCTGCCGTTCGCGTGCGCTGAGTTGAGGTGCTTTGCTCATTCCGCGACTTTCCGCCGATGGCCGAACAAGTGACGGCTAATATATTAGCCGTTGATGCGCGGGGCGTCAACCCGACCGCACCATCGCTTCCCTGCTCCGAGAATGCGAACCGCGGGACACGGCTGCGAACTGCCATTTCGTTCGTCGACCGGTCGGGTGATCACATCGGCAAAGCGCACCGCATGTTTCAAGTCCACGGGGCGCCGCGCGATCGCGTCTGCATCTAATCGCTGCGTCACCCCGCGAGACAAATGAGCCCCTTGCTGAGGTCATCGGGAGATCGACTGGCGATGCCGCCGATTTCCACCTCTACGGACGACGCCAGAGCCCTGTCGCGGCTGATGAAAGCCGATCGCCGATCGACGGGGGCGACCGCAGCGGGCAATAGGAAGAAGCAGATTGGCCGCAGGCGCCTCGCCCCAAACCGTCAGGGGCGTCTGATACCATCTTGTTGCCATTTGGGGTATGAGACCTGAAACTCCCCCCCGCCCCC
>JAHBXU010000178.1 GCA_019636315.1 Planctomycetaceae bacterium
AGCAGGACTGACATTTCTGGAGGACGCGGCCAAACATCCTGAGCAGCCGTTCTTCATTAACATCAACTTCATGAAGGTTCATCAGCCGAACCTGCCCGCGCCCGAGTTTGAGCACAAGTCGCTCTCCAAGTCGAAATACGCCGACTCGGTGGTGGAACTCGACACACGGATCGGCCGGATCATGGACAAGCTCCGAGAACTCAAACTGGAGAAGAACACGCTGGTGTTCTATACCACGGACAATGGCGCCTGGCAGGATGTCTATCCTGACGCCGGTTACACCCCGCTCCGCGGCACCAAAGGCACCGTCCGCGAAGGGGGAAACCGCGTTCCGGCCATCGCCGTCTGGCCGGGAAAGATCAAGGGCGGCGTGCGAAATCATGACATTCTCGGCGGCCTCGACCTGATGGCCACGTTTGCCTCGGTGGCGGGGGCGAAACTCCCCGACAAGGACCGCGAGGGAGCGCCGATCTATTTTGACAGCCATGACATGTCTCCCGTGCTCTTCGGCACCGGGAAGTGCGATCGCAACGCGTGGTTCTACTTTACCGAGACGGAACTCTCGCCCGGCGCGGCCCGCGTCGGCAACTACAAAGCGGTCTTCAACCTCCGTGGTGACAACGGGCAGGAGACCGGCGGGCTGGCCGTGGATTCCAATCTCGGATGGAAGGGGCCGGACAAGTACGTCGCCACCGTGCCGCAGATCTTTGACTTGTGGCAGGATCCCCAGGAGCGTTACGACATCTTCATGAATAACTACACCGAGCGAACGTGGACGCTGGTCACATTCAATAAAGCAATCAACGACCTGATGAAGACTTATATTGCGTACCCACCACGCAAGATGCAGAGCGAAGTCTATACGGGACCCATCACGCTGCCGCAGTACGAACGGTTTCAGTACATTCGCGATTCACTCAAGAAGGATGGCGTCACCATTCCCTTGCCGACGGGCAACTGATCCTCAGATTCGTGGTTGACTATTGGGGGGCCGTCCGTTTATCGGCGGCCCCGCACTCCGTGAGGCTGATCAGCAGCATTGATTGCTTGATGAGGTACTTCCCATGAGTACGTCCTGTCAGTTGAGAACAGTGGCCGTCGTAGCTGTCGGCATGATGACGTTCGCTGCCGCGCTCGCGCATGCCGCCGATCCACTTCCGTCGTGGAATGACACTGCGTCCAAGAAAGCCATCATAGCTTTTGTCGAACGCGTGACGGATGAAAACGCTCCCAGCTTCGTCCCGCCGGACGAACGAATCGCCACGTTCGACAACGACGGGACGCTCTGGAGCGAGCAGCCGATGTATTTTCAGATGGCGTTCGTCCTCGATCGCGTGCGAGTGCTCGCGCCTCAGCACCCTGAATGGAAGACACAGGAGCCGTTTGCAGCGGTGCTCAGAGGCGATACGAAGGGAGTGGCCGAAGCGGGGGAGAAGGGGTGGATGGAATTGCTCGCTGCCACACACGCCGGCATGACGGTCGGCGAGTTTCGAGCCACCGTGACCGAATGGATTCAAACGGCAAGACATCCCAAAACAGGCAGACTCTACACAGAGATGGTCTATCAACCCATGCTTGAACTGCTCGCCTACCTGAGAGCCAATGGGTTCAAGACATTCATCGTTTCGGGCGGCGGAATCGAGTTCATGCGGCCCTGGACGGAGCGCGTCTACGGCGTTCCGCCCGAGCAGGTCGTCGGCAGCAGCTTGAAGTCGAAGTTTGAGTTGCGTGACGGCGTGCCGGTGCTGGTCAAGCTGCCCACGGTCGACCTCATCGATGACAAGGCCGGGAAACCCGTCGGCATCGAGAGCCACATCGGACGTCGGCCGATCTTTGCTGCGGGGAACTCAGACGGCGACCTGCAGATGTTGCAGTACACGACGATTCCTCGCGATGACAATGACACGACGGCCCGCTTCGGTCTGATTGTGCACCACACCGATGCGGTGCGGGAATGGGCCTACGATCGCGAGTCGTTGATCGGACGGCTTGATGTCGCACTCGACGAAGCCCCTCAGCGCGGCTGGCTGATCGTCAACATGAAAACCGACTGGCTGAGTATTTATCCCGCTGAAGACAAGTAGCTTGATCCCCGGCAACGGATGCTCCAGGAGTCGCGCGTCAAGGCGGCCGACGTGTGCCGACCGGGACAGGGCAAAGGCAGATCGACAACGGCGGCGCGGACGATTCGGCGGCTTGTGCGTGGTACGATACACGTGCCTGCGGAGCGAATCACCACGATTCGAAGGCGAATTGTGGATGTCGGCTCACACTTGCCCATGCCTTGTCCTCGTGATTTCCAATGACCACTGCCGCCACGTTGGACGATCTAAGAATCCGCATCCTCGCCGGAGAGGTGCTTCTGTTCCTTGAAACATACGAGGAGCAGCGGTGGGAAGAGGAACTGGCTGCCCTGGCAGGTGAAGTGGAGCGCGGGCTGGTTGTCTGGTCCGTGACAGCCGGTCCTCAACCACCTCTCGACTCTCAGGCGGAACGGGTTGCCGACCCGAAGGCGATGCTTGATCAACTCGCCGGCTATCCTCGTGAACACCTCTTTCTCCTGAAGGATTTTCATCCATTTTTCGACGATCCCTGCGTCATCCGCAAGATTCGGGACTTGCTGGGGCGACTGGCGGCTGAGCGGAAATCCCTGTTGTTCGTGGGCCCGGTGGCCAATGTTCCTCTGGAGTTGAGAAAGGACGCCGTCGTCGTCGAACTCCCGCTCCCCGGTCCCGACGAGTTGCGATCCGCACTGCACGATGTTCTGCAATCACTCTCACCGGCGGAGCAATCTCTCCCCATCGAGCGGCGACACACTGCACTCGGTTCTCCCCTCTCGGCCCTCAGCTCGTCGCAGGAAGACCGCCTCGTGCGAGCCGTCCTGGGGCTGACGCTCAGTGAGGCCCGCCGCGCGTTCGCGCGGGCGCTCCATCGGTGCGAATCGATCGACGACGGCGTCTTCGCACAACTCGTCGCCGAGAAGCGGCACATGGTGGCTGGATCGGACCTGCTGGAATTCTTTGACCTTGATGACGGCGTGAGCGATATCGGCGGCCTGGACGGTCTGAAGGAATGGATCGCGCAGCGGGCGGAGGCATTCAGCGCAGACGCTCAGGACCGGGGCGTCTCACATCCGAAAGGCATGCTGCTCCTCGGCGTGCAGGGTTGCGGAAAAAGTCTGACCGCTCGCGCGACCGCGCGGCTCCTCGGTTTTCCCCTCGTGCGGATGGAGGTGGCGAATCTGCTTGAATCGGCCCGCGGACGCTCCGAGCAGAATCTGCGCGACGCCCTCCGCGTGGTCGAGACGATCGCCCCCGCCGTGCTGTGGCTGGAAGAAATCGACAAGGCCTTTGCCGGTTTTGAAGAGGAAGCCGCAACGGACGCGACCATGTCCCGCATGACGGGCCGATTTCTCACCTGGCTGCAGGAGCACACCGCCCCGGTCTTTGTTGTGGCCACGGCCAATAACGTCTCGCAACTCCCGCCGGAACTGCTCCGCCGCGGCCGCTTCGATGAGATCTTCTTCGTCGATCTGCCCAACTATTCAGAACGTCGACAGATTCTCGGCATCCACCTTCAAAAACGCGGCTGGAAGCCGGACAAGTTCGACCTTGATCGATTGTCGAACGACACGGAGGGGTACAGCGGCGCCGAACTGGAGCAGATCGTCAATTCGGCCATCATTGAGTCCCATGCCGGAGGCCGCGTGGTCTCGCAAGAGGATCTCGACCGCGAGCGGGAACTGCTCGTGCCGCTGTCGGTGACGATGGAGGATGAGATTTTCGCCCTGCGGGAATGGGCTCGCGTCCGCTGCCGCGCGGCGACGCCCGAGTACCGCGTGCTTGACGTCATCGATGCGGAAGTCCGCCGCGGCGAGCACCTGCATGTCGCGGACGGCGTCCATGACGAACGGATTTCCAAATGGATCGAACTGGCCGAGCACGGTCAGATCCGTGCGGCCATTATCGAACATGTCCGCCAGTTCGACCGCGTGACGTTCTCCCGGTTGCAGGCCGATTTCGCCCCGTTTGTTCCGACCGCCGGCGAGTTCGGATTGGTGCTTCGCTCTGACCCGCGCATTCTGGTCTGGCCGCGGCTCAGCAGCCAACTCGTCGACCTGCTCATCGATCTCACCGCGGCCAAGCGGCTCTACATCAACCCGACGGCGATCGACGCCTACGACCCGCCCGTGCGTCCGAAACTCGCAGTGCTCGAATCGCTCCCCGAAGAGAAACAACCCTCCCCCGCCTGGCTCCCACTCCAACTCCGCCTGATCCCACCCCTCGAAGGCACCCCCCGCTACCACCGCCTCGCCCGCGTGCGCATGGGAAAGGCATAGACGACCACGAATCGAACGGGGGCAAGACCGCTGCGTTTCCACGCTTCCCCCTCCCAAGCCGACGGCTCGGCCGTCGATCGCCGATGATGCGGCGTGCTCAAGTTTGCGGTTGTCGTTCGAGGCCGGGAACTCTCCCGCCGTTGTCCGACGGCAGAGCCGTCGGCTTGGGATGACATAAGGCTCCGTTCTCACATGACGCCACAATCGGGTCCGATTCACCGGTCATTCTACGAAATAAATGGCATCAGTCGGCGCGGCGAACTGGGCCGGCAACGGGATGTCAGCCCACGCGGGACTGTCACCGACGCGGTGCTGCCAGGTGCCGCAAAGCGAGAGGGTCTTGGTGACGAATTCCAGGGGATCCTCGATTGCGAGCCGATTGACGTTCATGTCGACACCATCCTGCCGAATCCGGTCGCTGCCCTTCATGCTTTGTGTGCGAATCACCAACGTGTTGAGCCCGTCAATGACCCAGTCGTTGCGAATCACCATGATCGGATAGCAGGGTATCAATCGCTGCCCGCTCAACCAGACATCGGTCGACGTCCAGCCAGTGCAGTCGATGTCGTAAACGATGTGGTCTTCATGTGGAGCGAGTTTCGGCCTTTGCATTGAAACAAAACAGCGAAACCACTCCGGTTGAAGGAGCGGAATGACGGGTTCACTAAACTGGGAATTGTTCTTGAGTTCGCTTGATGTGACGGCGATCGTTTTGTCCGGAATTGTGATCGGTGCCCAGTTAAGTTTGGCGTCAGGAATCTTGGCGCTAACGACTCGATCACTGCGTACTTCGAGACATGAGGCCCAAGCGATCGCATTTATCAACAAACGAGCAAACGCGGGCGACTCGAAGTCGTCGGGGTGGCCCAGGGAGGTGTAGAACGAGCGGCCGGCGTTGTTGCGGGTGAAGGTCCAGGCGGCGGGTTCCGGGGGGTGGCCTTCGATGCGGCCGATCAGCAGTGGCGTTGTGCCGGCGGCGAGCGGGGAGACCTTGTAAAGGGACCCGTTCGACGTGAATTCTCCGTGGGAGACGCCCTTCAGGATGGGGTGCTCCGATTGCTCGTCGATGACGTTCAAAGTGGAGACGATTTTGTTCGCGTGGTGTCCCGTATAATGGCCGCCCCAGACGTCCGGATCGAAGTCGGGCCAGGCGTCGAAGCCGTCCGGCGGATGGCTGTTTCGTAACGCAAAGGCGTGCGAAGCCGTGCGGATGCCGATCATCGGCTTGCCCGCGGCCACATGGTCGCGCACATACTGCAACTGCTCCCGCGGCGGTGTGCGGCGGCGGACGCTCACCAGAAGCACGTCCGCATCCTGAATCTGCTCGATGCCGGGGAAGTTGTGCTTGTCCGTCTCGTCGGCGAAGACGAAGCTCACGCGGAAGTCGCTCCCCAGGTGCTCGGCGGCGAATTTCGGCAGCGTCTCTTCCGTCTTGTATTCGTCCTCGCCGATCAGCATCACCACATGCGGCCTGGTGTCATTTTTGAATACAAACGGCTGGCCGCCGATGAGCTGGTCGCTGGTGATCGTTGGACAGACGAACTTCTCGATGTGCTCGATGATCAAATCGGTCCCGGTGAAATGGCTCACGAACGGCCACGCCTGCGGGTTGTACATGGTGTCGGTCAAGTCGCGCATCAGAACGACGTTTTTGCCGCCGGCGACCATTCGCCTCAGGCCAAAGGGGCGGCCGAGGACGCACATGTTGGTGTGCACGCCGGTGAGGATCACGTTGTCGATGCCGCGGCTTTGGAGAATGCTCCACACCTCGATCCCGCTGTCGCTGATGTAGTCCCGTTCCGGATCGATGGTGAGGACGTCAATCTGGCTCTTCCACGGGGATTTGGGATTGCGCCCCATGGCGGTCAGCTTGGCGACCCACTCGGCGTGTTCGGAAGGGGCGTCGTCTTCGCCGCCATCCGACTGGTCGATGGGATACTTCCCTCGCTCCTCGGCAGGGATGCGATGGCACCAGTCGCTGATTTGGTCGGGAAGATGAGCGGCCACGGGCGCGGCCTTCGCCCGTTCGCGAGCCGCGTGGCCTTCGTAGAACTCCATGCAACTGCTGGGCGAATGGATGATGGTCACGCCCTGGTTGCGGGCCGTGCGGAGGACCTGCTCCAATCGCGGTGCGAATTCCCCTTCCCGCCGCACGGCGTTGAGGCAGTGATGCAGATCCCACATATCACAGACGATCAGGGCCGTCTTTGCCGGATCCCACGATTCCTGCCTCGTCAGTGTATGATAGCGCCCGGTCTCCTCAGCGGTTTCGACACGGTGACGCAGGGTGAGGGGGAGCTCACTGGCCTTCGAAATAGCGTGGGAAACGGTGAACGCTGTCAGCGGGACGATGAGCCCAATCAACCGGAACGTGCAAGATTGCATCGAGGAACTCCTCGGAAGGGAAACTTTCGATTGTGGCGTTGTCCCCGTCATGGTAATCGGCGAAAATGAAACGCCAAAGGGATACTGCCATGTTGAATCAGATCCTGACACCCCCCGCTGCTGCGGCCGTCAGCTATTTCCGCAACATTGATGCGCGGCAGATACTGGGACTCGACGGAGTCACGTGGGAGCAATACGTCACGGTTGCGGACGCATTCCCTGGTCGTGCCGGCCTGCGGATTACGTTCGACGGCGAAAGGCTCGAGCTCATGACGACTTCGGCGCCGCACGAACGCTTCAAGAAGCTCCTGGGACGGCTGTTTGAGACCCTGACGTATGAACTGGAGATCGACATTGTGTGCGGCGGAAACACGACGTTTCGACGCGAGGACATCGAGCGCGGTCTGGAACCGGACGAGTGCTGCTGGGTCGCGAACGAGCCGGCGATGCGACATCTGAACCCGTGGGATCCGAGTGTTCACCCACCTCCCGATCTCGCGTTTGAAGTTGACATCGCGTCCAGCTCGATCAATCGTCAGGAGATCTATGCCCGCCTCGGCGTGGTGGAGTTGTGGCGATTTGACGGTGAGCGGCTGCATTCATTGATGCTGGATTCCGGCAGTTACGTCGCCGTTCCGGCGAGTCTGGCGGTTCCTGGATTGGTGGTGAATGAACTGCTTCCCTTCCTGTACCGGATGCAATTAGAACGCGAAAACGCCATTCTGAGATCGTTTATTGACTGGATTAACGAGACGTTGCGCGCGAATTAGCCCCCCCTGTCCCTTCCGAATTCCCTCTGCGTCTCCGTGGTGAAATCAGACGATCAGCGAATGGACCATAACGG
>JAHBXU010000179.1 GCA_019636315.1 Planctomycetaceae bacterium
GTTGTCTGCCTGGAGTCTCTTGCAACTTCACACCATCGCCCCCGATTTATTTCTGTCGAGACGGAATGTGCGCCGCAGGGTGCACGGTTGACGGAAGGCCAAGCGATGGAAACCTTAAATGCACTGTGTGCCCTTCGTTATCAACGTTTCAAACTGGTCGACCAGCCGAGCCTCAGCGTCCTGAGTCCGCAAGTATGCATCTATCATGACACCCCGATTTCCCTCGGGGCGCGATTGCGGAGGGCGTTACGACGTCCCTTTACGAGCGAATACAGCCTGGTGAAGCGAAGGTCGCGGGCATCGCTTACTGAACGCACAGGATTCGAGTTTCCGTTGGGTGCAAGCGGTCCATTTGGAGACGACCTGGACGGCATTTGGACTGATGCCAACTCGGCACGTGACCTCTTATCCTGGCATCGTGCACGATACTTTGAAATGGGAACGGCAGTTTCGTACGGATTCTGGTGCGACTGGCACGCAACATTATGACGGAATGACATGGTCGCTCGACGGATCACAAAGGCGTGGACCGCGCCGAGCATACCTATGCGATATAAACAAACACCGAATCAACGGTAATGCCCGACGCCTCCATTGTAATTGCCAGCAGGAATCGCGCCCCTGAGCTGATGACGGCGATCGAATCCTGTCTCGCACAAACCGGACGAGAGATTGAGATTCTGGTCTATGACGATGCGTCCACGGATCAAACGGCTGTGCAGATCGCCAAGCAGTTCCCGGAAGTGCGAATGTTCCCATGCCAGGAACGTCGAGGTTTGATCGTTCGGAGAAACCAGGGATTCCACGATGCGCGCAGTGATTTCGTGTTTTCGATCGATGACGATGCGTACTTCATAGATCCGGAAACGGTGGACACCGCGTTGAAACTGTTTGAACAGTATCCCACTGCGGCAGCCATCGCCCTGACCTATCTGGAGCCAGTAAGTGAACGGAGCAACGGGAGAATGACGGCGCAGCCGCTGGGTGCGCCGCTACGTAGCTATATCGGATGTGCGCATGTGCTTCGCCGGAAGTGTGCATTGGAGGTAGGAGGCTACCGCGACCTGCTCGTCCATCAGGGGGAAGAACGCGACCTGTGCATCAGATTGTTGGAGCGCGGCTGGAGCACGATCTATGGCGCCACGCCACCTCTGGTCCACCTGCAAAGCCCCAAGCGAGACCAGGAGCGAGTCAACTACTATGGCTACCGTAATACACTGCTGTTCAGTTCCTTGAATGCACCACAGCCTTATGTCGTACCACGCATGGTGCTGGATTCACTCCAGCTGTTACGGCATCGATTCCGCGCTCGCACATTGCCAGCACGGCTCTATGCGATTGCGGCGGGCTGGCTGGCAAGTGCCAAATTGTTGCCACAGCGAGCGCCTGTCTCGCGCGCGACGTACCGGCGTTTTCGTTCATTGAAGGGTCACGGACCGCTGGAACAGTCCTGCGAAGAACTTCCCCCTCCCCTCAAACAGAATGCGTCGGCGCTATGCTCGAAACCCTGACTCTGATCACGGGCGTGATCGTAGTCGTGATCACGGCCATTGGCCTGACGCGAACGCGGGATCCTCTCTTTCCGTTGACAATTCTTGCGCCGATGCTGCTCTATGTTTACGTCTATTCCCCCTTGACGCGAATGACATCTGGAGCACTTACGACCGTTTTCCCGGATACCGACGGACTGATGACCGTCCACGTACTCAATCTACTTGGAGTGCTGGCGTTCTGTATTGGTTGCATCTGGCACCGCCGACCGTCGCGCGTGGATAATCGATACAACGTGCTAGGGAGGGAGCTCCCGGCTCAAACGCGACACCGTATGGAGGTGCTTGCGATCACGTTGGGGTTGATTTCCTGCTCCGTGTTCGCCTTCCTGGTTCACTATACCGGCGGGTGGTTTCATGTCTTCTCGCAGCCGAAGCCATATCTGCGGGCCCCGAGCGGCTATTTCGGGGAGATGCCCATGCTGTCTTACCCCGCGATTTTCATGCTGGCATTCGCGTATCAGGGGCGACGCCTCCGGGCCCGACACTGGGTGACGCTCTCTCTGGTGATGATCCCTCAGATCATTATGGCCACGCTTGGTGGGCGCCGCGGGCCAATGTTTCTGGTCGCGTGTTCGTACTTCGCGGCCTGGTGCATCATTCATCAGCGGCGCCCGCAGGTCCGAACCGTGGTCGTTGGATTGGCGATCGTCGGCTGCCTGATGTTGCTGTTGCAGGGGAACCGTGGCGACCTGTTTCGGCCGTGGCAGGGCGACATTGACACCACTTATATCGAGCAACTGTGGTCCCCGCCGGTCGTTAATGCGGGTGACGAATACGTCGTGGCCTGCGCCACAGTCGTGACGTCTTCCAAGTTCATGCACCACTACTGGGGGCTCCGATACTTCGCCACGTTCTTCATCCGCCCCATTCCGAGATTCCTCTGGCCGACGAAGTATGAAGATATCGGACTCGACTGGATGCGGACGGATCCGGGAAAATCCGGGATTCCTTCAAGTCAATGGCTCGACAGCGTTGGGTTTGTGCCGGCAGGGGGATCGTCCGGGGGATTCGTTGCAGACCTGTTCCTGGAGTTTTCGTGGGGCAGCATCATTATCTGCTTCCTGCTGGGGCTTGTCTTCTCGACGGCATGGCGCCGATGGATCACACGCGGCGAGTTGTGGACGCTGCTCTACTTCGAGTTCATGATTCTGTCTGTCTATCTGGTTGTGCAGAGTCTGGGCGCCTGGTTGTATCGCGTCATTATGGTGACCGTGCTGACGACGGCTTTCTGGCGGTGGAACGTTCGCAAAGGACGTGCGACTGTGCTCAGGGTTCCTCCATCAAGGCCCCGTCCCCTGGAGATGCCCGCGTTGAGCCGCGATGCCAATTGAGGGACCAATTCTGACGCGGCCCCGCGACCGTTTCCGCCCCGTCCTCAGCCGCGCTCGGGCTTGTCTCATGATGGGCTTTGAGGTGCATGCGCAACGGTTTCCCTCGGGGTGTTCTTCGACGAAATCCTGTTTGTGCCTGAGTCGGTAATCAAAACGAGCGATTCACGAGCAAGGGCCCTCGACACGTGGTGCGGTGCACAAGAGGAACGTTCGCCGGACGTGGTCCCACTTCGCGTCTGGCTGCTGACAAATGCCCCCAGTCCGTACCAGTCCGAACTGTTTTCGGCAATCGCCGACCGAGCGGATATCGAACTGGAAGTCCGCTTTCTGGAAGCGGGCAGCCCGGCGGGGCGGTCCTCCAGTTGTCGCTATGCGCACCGCGTGATGCGGAGCGTTTTGCCGCGATTCGTGCGGAGTGAACTCCAGTTTCATCCGAGAGCGGTCTGGGAATGCGCCGTCGGCCCGCAGGACTGTTACGTTCTCTCGGGCTTGTACACGAGCATGACCTTTCTGGCCTGTGCACTCGTGCTCACGATACGAAGCGTCCCCTGGGTTGTGTGGTTTGAACGTCCGCGCCCGCAAAGTCGCGAGCAGGCGAGTTGGTCGCCCCGCTGGCTGATGTCTCGACCAGTCCGCAGTTTGCGAATGTTGGTTCGACAGTGGGTGCTGCGATCCGCACATCGGGTCATCTGTATCGGTACGCAGGCCAGGGAAGCCTATGCCGCGGAAGACGTCCCTTCGACGTTGCTGGATGTCCTTCCCTACTGTTGCGAGATCGATCGCTACGCGGCGATCGATGCGGCGGCCATTGATTCGGTGAAGTCGCAGTTCAATCTCCATGGCCGGACGGTGTTCCTGTTTTCCGGGCAGATGATCGAACGCAAGGGAGTGGATGTCGCGATCGCCGCGTTTGAAAGGGCGGCTGCCGACCGTCCAGCGGCTGCGATGCTGTTGCTGGGCAACGGACCATTGCGGACGTCCCTGCAAGCTGATGTGCCTCAATCGATACGCGATCGCGTGCATTTCGCGGGTCATGTCCTGCAGGACGACCTGCCGGCCCTCTTCCGTGCGGCTGATGCGTTTGTCTTTCCATCGCGGCATGACGGATGGGGTGTCGTCATCAACGAGGCTTGTGCTGCGGGATTGCCGATCATCACGACCCATCAGACGGGCGCTGCTCGGGACCTGGTCGAGCATGGTCGGAGCGGCTTTGTACTCGAACGTGATGATGTCGAAGGATTCGCGACCGCCGTGCGGCATCTGATCGATCATCCGGAGGAGCGCGCGGCATTTGGTCGGCGATCACGAGAACTCGTCGAACAGTTCTCGCCCGACCGAGGCGCTGAGCGATTTCAGCAGGCCGTTGCAGCAGCATGTCGAGAATGACGACGATCACACCCACATCGCGAACAATCCCAGTGTCTGCCGAAACGGCAAACGCCCTTCCTCAGGTGCTCAAGCCGATGTTTGTCGTCGGCGGGTTGTACTCGCTGGCCAATGGTGTGGCTTGGATCATGCGCGATCTGGCGGCAGCGCTCGGCCGCGCAGGCGCACCGGTCGATGTGTACGCTGCCGATTGCTGGGGGCGAGGCGCCGCATCGATTGGACACATTTTTGATCCTCCCAGCCGCTGGATTTCACGAAAAGGAATGTGGATCGGCGGACTTTCCTGGTCGCCGCAACTCAAGCCCGTGATGCGGCGCGCGGTCGCTGAACATGACATCGTCCACAATCACAGCCTGTGGATGCTCCCCAATTCGTATAGCGCTCGGGCGGCCTTTACGCTGCACAAACCACTGATCATTACGGCGCATGGCGCGTTGGAGCCTTGGGCGCTGAGCAATGCCAGCTGGAAAAAGCAGCTGGTCGGTGCAATGTTTCAGCGGTCCGAACTGCTGAGAGCCGACTGCCTCCAGACGAACAGCCGGGCCGAAATCGACGGACTGCGACGTTACGGGATTACCGCACCCGTGGCCGTCATTCCCAACGGCGTTGATTTGCCAGTTCTGGATCAACCAGCGGCGCGACATCTGCTCGAAGCGCGTCACCCGGACCTGGCGAACAAGCGCTGGATCCTGTTCATGGCACGATTGCATGTCAAAAAGGGCATTGAGCATCTGCTTCGCGCGTGGGCGCAGCTCGCCGCCAGCCATCCGGACTGGCAGCTTGTGGTCGCTGGTCCGGACAACGGATTCGAGGCGGCCTCAAAGGCGATCGTGTCCTCGTTGTCGATTGATTCACGAGTGACATTTACCGGAAATTTGCAGGGAGATCTGAGCCGAGCGGCGCGCCAGGGCGCGGAGATCTTCGCCCAACCGTCGTTCTCCGAAGGATTCAGCATGGCCATCCTGGAGGCGATGGCGAGTCGCTGCCCCGTATTGATCACACCCGGCTGCAATTTCCCGGAAGCGGCGGATGCGGGAGCCGGTCTGATCGTCGCTCCCGATGTCGAGTCGACGGCTGATGGCCTCGCCCGGCTGCTGGAGATGTCGGATGCCGAGCGTCAGCAGATGGGAGAACGCGGTCGGCAGTTGATCGAACGAGGCTTCACGTGGGATCGCGTCGCGAAGAAAACATTGGAGCTTTACCGTTGGACCCTCAGCGGCGGACCGTCGCCGGATTTTGTTGCGACGTGAACAACGTGACTCCTCCTGCAGACGGTCGATTTCCAGTCAGCGTCATGATTCTGACGCGGAACGAAGCGGCCACGATTGAATCGTGTCTGAAGTTTCTGGACTGGGCCGACGACGTGATTCTGATCGACTACTTCAGCACCGACGATACGATCGTCCGGGCAAAAGTTGCGCGCCCCGACCTTCGCATCTTCCAGCATGCATTTCTCGACTTTGGCGATCAACGTAACTGGGCTCTCGACGAGACCTCGCCGCGACACTCCTGGGTGCTGTTTCTGGATGCCGATGAGCACTGCAATGCGGAGTGTGCGCGTGGCATTCGCGATGCGGTCGAACATCCCGGAGAGAATGTCGGCTTCTATTTGACGTGCCGCAACATGTTCCTGGGCCGATGGATTAAACGGTGCTCGCTGTACCCGACATGGCAATTGCGGCTGCTGAAGCGCGGGGAGGTGCGGTATCGCAAAGAAGGACACGGTCAACGCGAAATCGCCGACGGTCCACTTGGCTATCTCGATGCCCCTTACGATCACTATGGCTTCTCACACGGCGTGGCACATTGGGTCGCCCGCCACAATCGCTACTCCACCGACGAAGTCGAACTGGTGCACCGGCTCCGTCAGGAACCGCTAGCGCTGCAGGACCTGATCTCGCTCGATCCGATCCGTCGCCGACGATGTCTCAAGCGAATGGCGGCACGATTCGGTTGTCGACCGCTTGCCCGATTCGTTTACCTGTACTTCATCCGTCGAGGATTTCTGGATGGACGGGCGGGATTCCACTTTTGCCTGTTGCGAGTCGCCCACGAGATCCATATTACGGTGAAACTGGCGGAGGCTCGCGAGGGACAGGGAGATGCCGCTACCAGTTCGCCCCCCGGGAGGGGCGTCGAAGATCCACCGACGCAGTTGCCACCACAGGAATTGCTTCCTTCTTCGCGCCAGCGAGCGGCAGCGATCTCGGAGTAAGATGCCGCTTGAGTATGCTGTTGATGCCGGGAAATCGTGATGCAGTCAATCGCGGGATGCTGGGGCAGTCGAATCACGCGATGAATTCGTGAGTGGCATGCTCTCACGCCATCAGGCGCATGAGTATGAGCAAGAAACGTCATTATCGAGATGGCGACCCCGCGATCGCCGTGACTCAATGCCACACAACTCCAACAATGACTAAACTGCCCTACGACCAGGCACGGTGATTCCTGACTTCGGCGGCGCAAACACGTTGAGTCTGTTGATCACATTTCAAGCACGTTCTTACTGAGAACTTCATCTCGATTGACGAAGTGCGCAGACGAGAGCCAGACTCTCTGACGCGACTCGATGGACTGAGTGGAATTCATGAAGGAGCATTTGAAGTGGCTGTTGTTCCCCGGACTCAATCTGCATGCACGGCTGCGCAATCAGATTATGCCGGCGCATCTGGGACGCCCCATGAATGGGGAAGAGCGACTGGTGCTCGATGCCGGGTGCGGGAACGGCATGTTGTCCTATCAGGCGTACTTGAAAGGCAATCGTGTTGTGGGCGTGTCGATCAAAGACGAAATTGTCCGCAATCGACGGCTCTTCAATCTGTTTCACGGCATTGCGGAAGACCGACTGTCATTTCGCGATGTGAATCTTTACGACATCGAGTCACTCGGATTGAAGTTCGACGAGATCATCTGTTGCGAAGTTCTGGAACATATCAGGGGGGATGAGCAGGTCTGCCGTTCGTTCTTCAACATTCTCAAGCCGGGCGGGGTGCTGCACTTGTGCTGCCCGAACGCGAGCCATCCATTCCATGCTCAATATCCGCTCGACGCTGATGAGTCTGGGGGCCACGTCCGGCCGGGGTACACGGCTGCGTCGTATCAGGGACTACTTGAGCCGCTCGGGTTTGAGTTGTCTGAACCCGTCGGGATGGGCGGTGAAATCCGTCACGTGTGCAACGAGCACATTACACGCGTCCAGAAGATTGGGGGATTGGTCCTGGGATTGCCGGCATTTGCAGTTCTTGCTCCTTGGAGCCTGTTCGATACGGACTCGCCGGCCGTGCCATTCA
>JAHBXU010000018.1 GCA_019636315.1 Planctomycetaceae bacterium
GATTTTTGATGATGCGGGGTCTCAAACGCACCGGCCGGACGCTATGATACCTGCGAGACGTGTCCCCCACCATTCCCGCCCGGCCGATGTCCGTCAGTACGCTCCCCCTGAGTTATTGCACCAACGTGCATCCCGGCCGCTCACTGGATGAAGTCTGTGAAGGGCTTCTTCAGTATACCGCGCCCACCCGCCGCGAGTTTGGCGCACCGATCGCTGCCGGCCTCTGGCTCGCCCAACCGGTCATCCGCGAACTGACCGAGGACCGGCGCACGTTATCGAAGCTGCAGGACGTTCTGGCGGAGCACGATCTGGCCTGTTACACGCTGAACGCCTTTCCGTTCGGGGACTTCCATTCCAGTCGCGTAAAGGAAAAAGTCTACCTCCCGGATTGGACAACCGCTGAGCGCCCGGAGTACACGCACCAGTGTGCCCAGACGCTGGCGCGGCTCATGCCCGAGGGGACGGAAGGCAGCATCTCCACGCTGCCGCTCGGTTTCAAACAGTTGCCGCGGGAGGACGACTTCACCGACCGCTGCATCGACAACCTGATCATGGTCGCGCGGCTGCTGGATGAACTGCATGACGATTCCGGCCGCGTCATTCGACTGGCGATTGAACCGGAACCGCTCTGCCTGCTGGAAACGACCGACGAAACGCTCGCGTTCTTCGAAGTCCTGCGGCAGCGCGCGGAAGCCGCCGGCGTGCTGGATGCGGCGATCCGACATCTGGGGATCTGCTACGACGTCTGCCATCAGTCGGTCGAGTTTGAAGACGTGGCGGATTCGATCCAGCGTCTGCAAGCGGCGGAGATTCGCATCAACAAGGTGCATATCACGTGTGCCATCCGGCTCACGGATCCGGGCCGCAACGTCGAAGGGCGCGAGGCGCTGGCCCAATATGTGGAGCCTCGGTATCTGCATCAAACTTTTGCGAAGTCGAACGACGGCGACCTGCTGGCCGCGCTGGACCTCAGCGCGCCGCTGGCCCTCGATCCTCCGCCCGAGTATCGCGATGCCGCCGAGTGGCGGGTGCATTTCCATGTCCCTGTGCACGCCGAAAGCCTCGGACCGCTGTCGACCACGCGCAGCGATCTGAAGCGGGCGCTGAC
Organism: Planctomycetaceae bacterium; assembly: GCA_019636315.1. Lineage (GTDB taxonomy): Bacteria > Planctomycetota > Planctomycetia > Planctomycetales > Planctomycetaceae > JAHBXU01. The sequence goes on from JAHBXU010000018.1 coordinate 1,109, forward strand.
GGCCGTGGCGGGGCTCGAGTACGCCCCACATCTCGAAGTCGAGACATACACGTGGGAAGTGCTCCCCGGCTTCCGGCGCCCGGACCTTGTCCGGGGTCTGACGGAAGAACTGACAGCGACGCGGACTCTGCTGGCCGACCTCAACGCCCGCCCGCGCCCCGCATAGTTCGCGAGACTGCGACGGCGCGGGCTGTGTCGCGTCCGGGAGCATGCGTCGAACGGTGAATTTGCTGAACTATTTGTGAACTCCGCCGACGCCGAATTGATTGCCCGCTCGAATCGGGACGTTTCCCGTCCAATCGACTTCCAGCAGTTTCTCGCTGCTGACGGCCCGGCCGGTTTCGTCCGTCAGTTGCGTGACCAGTTCGCGCGTGCGGACGTCGAACACGTCTCCTGAGGAGGGATAGGCCAGCGTGCCGTCGATGCTGAACGTAATCCAGCCGGGTTCATCGCGACACTGGATGCTGGCGAGAGACACCGGGGGCATCACGGTGGCGTCGTAAATGTGGAGTCGTTTGTTGAAGGCGTCGCAAACCCACAGCTCCCGTTCGTCGGGAGTCAACCCGATGCCGTGGGACGGACAGCCATGCCGCTTGACCGGCCCGGTCTTGAAGCCGGCAATTTCGACACGGTGCAGCTTTTTCCCTGTGACGATGTCCCCGACTTCAAAACCGAGGCATTCGTTGACGCAGGCGAAGACCAGCGTCTGCTGGCCGTTGATTGTGAAGGGACGAATGCCGTGTGCGAAAGGACCGACGGTGCCATGGACCGTATGTGTCGAGGTGTCCGCCACAGTTAACAACGGCGAACCCAGCCCTGCGAGGTAGCACCGCGTTCCATCCGGTCCATAGACGGTATTGTGAGCTTTGGAATCGGGAGTGAGCCGCGCCAGTTCGTCCCCGGTCGCTGCGTCGAGGACATACCATTGGTCCTTTTCCAGCGAGGGCATGTACATCACCGTCCCGTCCGGTGAGAGGGCCATGCGGTCGCAACCCTTATCATAGGCCCGCTCCCAAAGCAGGCTGTCGCCCACCATGTCGAGGCACATGAGCGTGCGGATGGTGCTGATGTAAATTCGCTGCGTCTCTGCGGAGGCACAGATGCCCTTCACGTTCAGCGAACCGCCCGATTCATCACGTCCGCCGGTGGGAATCCGCTTGATGAAACGGTGGCCGTCGTCGATGTCGAACACCAGCAGTCCATGTCCACCGTACTCGAGATAGTTGCGGATGCCGGGCGTGGCGACATACAGCAGCCGTCGTTCTTCGGCCGTCGTGTTTGGACTGTCGGCGACCAGGAGGGAAAACACCGCGATTGCGATCAGCATCAGGCGGCGAAAGAGCAACTTGTGGTGACGCGACATCATTCGGATTCCTCCAGAATGGGATTCAGTGTGCCCCGTTTCTTCGTAGTGTGACCGCCGCCGTCTCCTCGCTCTCTCTCCCAGTCCGGACTCGCTCTGCCGTCGAACGGTGATGATGGCACAGCGAATAGCGGATTGGTCGAGTCTTGAGTGTCCAGTCGACGTTGTCCGACGGCAGAGCCGTCGGCTTGGGACAACGAGGGAAGTGCATTCCGTCCACGTTTTTTGATCACGGCCATTGTTCAGCAACCCTCATCCCGGTTCAATCGAGACGTCCACATCAGCAGCCACACCCCGGATGCGGCGAAGAGCGGTCCTTCCGACCACGTCCACCAGGGAGGGATTCCCGAGGCCACATCGATGATGATCATGGCGATTCCGAAGAGGACCGTCACCGACGCGATGAACCGAATCACCGGCGCGAACCGGCGGACATCCGTCGAGAGAAACCAGAGAATGGCGCCATGAAACGCGTACAACATGGACGTTGATCGGGCGAGATAGACCGGCAGCGGCCCCGCGGGAAACGGTCCCAGTCCGCACAGCGCGTGTCCGGCGTGCAACCAGGCGACCGGCATCACCACGGCCACGAGAGCCAGCAGATCGACGCTGCCGAAGATCCGCAGCGACCACTGCAGGACCCGGGCCGCGCGGCGGTCGCTCGCAATCGTCGTCGAACGGTCATCCGAAGTCGCGGCAGCGGAGGCGAGGCTCATACAAGACAAGATGGTCAGCGGAACACGTTTCTTACGGATGTGCAGTCGCCGGAACCCCATCCTGCCGCACGCCTGTCGACGTGTCAACAACTGGGACCCTCGTCAGCAGGCAGACAAATCTCGACAATGGAACGCCATCGTCGAATGGGCCGCAGTATTGACGTGCCAACCCCAGCAAGACTTCCACGCGTTGTGAGCGAAAAACCGCATAACCAGCCGCAACTGTTCGATCCGGTCCCCGTGCTCAGTCCGTGGGAGGCGGCTGCGGAGGCGGACCGGATGGTGATCGACGTCGTGCTGAACCGGCCGATGGATGTCGTCTACCATTATCTGGTCTCGGACGATCTGCGGGAACGGATTCGGACAGGTCAGCGCGTGAAGGTGCCCTTCGGGCGCGGGGATCGGTTGACCGTCGGTTATTGCGTCGGCGTGAGCAGCGGAGTGCCGACGAGTCGCAAGCTCAAAACGGTCGCCGAACTCATCGATCGTGAGCCGCTGCTCTCCCCCGAGATGTTGGAACTGACCCGCTGGATTGGCCAGCGCTACCTGTGTTCCTGGGGGCAGGTGCTCGAAACGGTCGTCCCGGCCGGTGTCAAGAAGCAGTCCGGAACGCGGCTGATCACCATGTATCGGCCGGCGCCGGAGGTCTGCGGACGATTGGATGATCTGAGACTTCCGGCGAAACAGCTTGCCGTCTTGCGCGTGCTGTGTGCCGCGGATGGTCCATTGCCGGTCGACGAGATCACGCTGGCTGCTGATTGCGGCACGACCCCGCTCGACGGACTCCGCAAGAAAGGGCTGATCGAACCGATTCGCGCGCGGTCGGCGCCCACGAGCGGCGAAACGGGACTTGTCGATGCCCAGGACGATCTCACGCTCAACGCCGATCAGCAGCGCGTGCTGGAACGCATTATCGCATCGCTCCGAGGGACAGTGAAACGGCCGGAAAGTGGAGGACGGAAATTGGAGGGCGGAGGTGTGCGCGGCACTGGTCCCGTCGCTGACGCTCGGGGCTCTGAACCCTCAATACTCAGCACTCAACTCTCAACGCTCAACGCCCCGCCGACGCACGAGACGTTCCTGCTGCACGGCGTCACGGGGAGCGGAAAAACGGAGATCTATATTCAGGCGATTCGTGAAGTCGTCAGTTATGGGCGGCAGGCGATTGTCCTGGTGCCGGAGATCAGTCTCACGCCGCAGACGATCCGTCGCTTTCGCAGCCGGTTTGCGGAAGTGGCCGTGCTGCACAGTCATCTCACAGATGCGGAGCGTCACTGGCAATGGCAGCGGATTGCGGGGGGAGAGGTGCAGGTGGTTGTGGGGGCACGGAGCGCCGTGTTCGCACCGACCCCGCAGTTGGGGATCATCATCATCGACGAAGAACACGAGACGACGTTCAAGCAGCATAACACGCCCCGCTATCATGCGCGCGAAGTCGCGCGGGAACGGGCACGGCGGGCGAATGTGCCGCTGATTCTGGGTTCGGCGACCCCCACGCTCGAGTCGTTGTATCGGGCGGGGCAACGGCAGGACGTCCTGCTGTCGCTGTCGCGGCGAGTGAATGATCTCCCCATGCCTCCGGTAGTGATCGTCGATGTGCGGAACGACCCGCAGATTGGCAAGGGGCATGCCATCGGCCGCGCGCTCGAACAGGCGATCCGGGCGGCGGTTCAGAACCAGGGGCAAGTGATCCTGTTCCTGAACCTGCGGGGCTATTCGCCCGTCTTGTGGTGTTGGAAGTGCGGCGGCGGCGTGAAGTGTCCGGATTGCGACATCTCGCTGACGTGGCACAAGGACCGCGGGCGGATCGTCTGTCACTCGTGCGAATACGAGGCGCCTCCTCCCGAACGTTGCCCGCAATGCGGCCAACCGGGATTGCGATACTTCGGCACGGGTACGCAGCGGCTGGAACAAGAGGTGCGCGCGAAGTTTCCCGGCCGACGCGTTCTGCGAATGGACAGCGACTCGATGCGAAAGCCGGGCTCGCACGATACGGCGCTGGAAGAGTTCCGTCGGGGAAATGTGGACATCCTGCTCGGCACACAGATGATCGCCAAGGGACTGGATTTCCCCAATGTGACGCTGGTCGGCGTGGTCGACGCCGACACGCAACTCCATCAACCGGACCTGCGCGCATCGGAACGCACGTTCCAGTTGATCGCTCAGGTAGCCGGGCGGACCGGCCGCGGGGAGAAAGGCGGCCGCGTTCTGGTCCAGACCACGTCACCCGATGAGCCGGCGATCCGGTTCGCCGCGGCCCATGATTACCTCGGATTTGCCAAGCGAAGACTGATCCATCGCCGAGGACTGGAGTATCCCCCTACTCGCACCTCGCGGGGGATCGTCCACCGGCAAATCGTTTGAAGACGTGCAATTGACGGCTCAGCTTGTCCTTTCGAGGCTGCTCGCCAGCAAACGCCGACATCGTCTTTGGAATCGACGCGACAGGCGGGCCGTCGCGGCTGTGCGGCGAAGCGGTCATTCCGGTCCGCATCCTCGGTCGGCATACGCGCTAATCGCCCGGTGCGGGTCAGCATCGATTCCACTTTCGGCTCGCCGCTCGCAATGATTCGATCGCCTGCCGTCTGGAAGGCGACCGTTCGCGTTCGAGACCACCGCTGAAACGTCAGTATATAATCGATATGGACCCGCTCGACATGCAGCGAGGTTTGGGCGAACGCTCCCCCAGAGCGGTGACCCGGCGTGAGGAGGGCCTTGCGGCGACGTCCCTCGCTGATGACGCTTCGGGTGACTGCGGCGAAGATCGTCGGGAAAACGTCCAACAGTTGACAGGGCAAGGACGTACGTATCTGATGTGACAGACGAGTGGTGAATTCCCGGGCCTGCCCGCTGGACGTCATGTCGGTAGACCGTCGAAACAACTTTGCTCTGGCTGGGCGACGTTGAGTCGTCACACGTCAACGTGCCGCGACTGGTCGAGGGCCGCCGGGGCAGGCGGCGTTTGGGCAACTGGTGCAGCGCGCACGAACGGCGGCTGTTGCGGGTCATCAACGATTTATCCGCGACCCAGACATCGCCGAGGATCTGGCCCAGGAGTCCTTCCTGCGAGCCTATGAGCGTCTGGAACAATTTGACGCGTCCCGCCGGTTCGGGCCGTGGTTGTTCCGGATCCGGGAGTGAACCTCACGCTCGACCACTTACGGAAGAAACTGCCGCCGCGGCCTGCTCTCGCTGTTCCGGCGATCAACGGCAGGAACAGTGGCCCGATCCGCGTGGAGACCTCGCGGGTGTGATCTACACCAGGAAGTTCGCTCAGTCATCGACGAACTCCCTGAGAAATACCGAACCGTACTTGTTTTGCGTGATCTGGAGAATTTTTCCACTTCGGAAATCGCGGCCATATTGGACCGCACCGAGGCCACCATTCGCTGGCGGCTGGCGGAAGCCGCAACCGGTTTCAGGCCTTGTGGGAACGCCGCGAGCAGCATCAGCCCGCCGTGGCCAGTTGATTTCGATTCCGGTTCCATTTCTGTCGATGCCATTCCGTTCCCGTTTTTAGTGATTCTGATCCTCTCATTCGTGACAGCTCCGCAGACTGCAAGCAGGCACAACGAGACATTGCGTTGTGGGCCGGCCAGGATCTGGGCGAATTCACGGCCCAGCGGGACACCGTGCGACAGCATGTCATGAAGTTGCTTCTGCTGCGGACCCATTACCAGCGGATGAAGCACACGCTGCACGATGCTCAGCGAACGGGCCGAACGTCCGGAAACCTATGTGACCGAGGACAGCCTGTGGCCCGGGCTTGCGGCGCGGATCAACAAGCCGCGGCATCAGCCCACGTCGAATTGGAATACAAAACGGTTCACCGGATGGATGCCGCTGGTGGCCATGACGGCGGCCAGTTTCGTTCTGCTGCTGGTGGTCATCGAGCGTCCGCAACAGCCGCTCGGAGCGATCCCGCACGTGGCTCCCGTTCCCTCGCCGGTTATCTCCGTCGAGCGGCCCATGAGTGACCCGTATGCAGGGTTTCCTGAGTACATCCAGAAGGAACAGGATCAGGACAACAACTCGAAGTTGTTGCAGGAACTGCGGATGAGACGGTTCCCCGAGGGGTTCTGACCGGCGAGAATTGCGCGTCAGCGGAACCCTTCATCGTCCTGCGGCCAGGCCGTCGGCTGGGGAAGAGTCGGTGTCGTGAGATTTCCTGGGCGACGTGCCGCGAGATAGGTCACTCGTTACACTCGCGACGTTCCGAGCCGCACGATGTTGATTGTAGTTGTGGACCCGACCGATGCCGTTGTTTGAGTTTCGTTGTCGTGAGTGTGGACATGAATTTGAGCAGCTTGTGCGCGCTGGCGAATCGCCCCTCTGCCCGAGTTGCTCCCGGGCGACCGTGGACAAGCTGATGAGTGCGGCAGCGGCGCGAACTTCTGGAGGACGCGATCTGCCGCTGGCCGGGGGGTGTCCCCCGTCCGACGCCCCGCCCTGTGGTCCCGGGTGCTGTCGCATCTCCTGAGCCGACCGTCTGTCCCGGCCCAAGCTGAACCGGACCTCGCGGGGGCTTCTCACCGCCCTCCAACGATCGAATGCGATCGCGAGGAAACAGGGTGTCCCCTGTGGTGGGCAAAGCCCTCCTGCTGGAGTTCAGCCCAGAGAAGGGTTCCGCTTCGGCAGGAACTGCTTAAGGTCGCCAATGCCGCGGCTGGTTTCCTGTGTTTACGACGTCCGGCGATCCATCGTATGGGTCCGCCCTTGACGTCTTTTGGAAGCCACTCGTATTCTCCCGCTCCCTTCCCTCTCTCTCTTCGGCATTCAACGGAATCCCATTCATCCGGACATGGTGCAGAGCCGGCCGGCGCACGATTGCCGTTCCGTCTTCCGTCGCCACGGCCTGCGGAACGCTTGGCGTTCTGTCGGGATCTTCGAAATCTCAGGAAGCTGATGTCATGACGCATCCTTCTCAGCGGCTGTGCGGTCTCTTTCTGATGCTGGGCATCCTCGTTCTGGCCGGATGCCAGGATATGAAGTTGTTCCGGTCCCAGAGTCCGGACGACGAGAAGGAGGACGATGCCTTGATTCGGGTGGATCGCGAGGAGCGTGCCGCCAACAAGCGCTCGTTGGTGAAGGACTATACCTCGATCAGCGGCAACAAGATGGTGGTCCTGGAGGGCGTCGGCCTGGTCACCAAGCTCGACGGAACGGGAGGAGACTCCCCCGCGACGAACGATCGCAAAGAGCTGATGGACGAGATGCGGCGGTTGCAGATCGAGAATCCCAATGAAGTGCTCCGCTCTCCCTACACGGCCCTCGTGATCGTCCGGGCGTACCTCCCCGCGCTCGTCGAGAAGGGTGAGAAGTTTGATGTGTACTCCGTCCGTCTGCCGGACGGCAGCGAGGCCACCAGCCTGGCGGGCGGATGGCTCATGCGTTGCGACCTGTGGGAAAAACAGATCATGCCGGGGCGCGGCCCCATGACGGGCAAGCGACTGGCCCGTGCCGAAGGACCGATCCTGATCTCGGCCGACGTTTCCAAAGAGGAAGCCGGAAGCGCTGGTCTCATGCGGGGATCGATTCCCGGCGGCGCCGTGTGCCTGCGGGAGGAGAAGCCTTTGTCGATCCACTTGCGAAGCGACTATCGCAGCGTGCGCATGGCCAACCGGATTACAAGCCGCATCGGCGAGCGCTTTCACGACTATGACGAGTACGGCATTCGGCGGCCTCTGGCCCGCTTCCGTGCAGACTCACGGATCGACCTGGAGGTCCACCCCCGCTACAAAATAACGATCCCCGATATCTGAAGTGGTCCGCCATATTGCCTTCAACGAAAGTAAAGTGGAACGGCGGATGCACGTATGCAACGCCTGCAGCAGGAGCTGATGGACGGTTCGACTTCTGAACAAGCAGCATTGCAGTTGGAGGCGATCGGAGAGCGACGCCATCCGTTTGTAAGGAAGGTTGAAGGCAGCGCTCGAAGCCCGGTTCATGCGGCCGTCGCGGCACAGCTATCGGCTCCGGACTCCGGAGTGAAGGGCGGCCGAGAAGGAGCGGGCATTCCGCGTCTATGCGTTCGCCGCGCTCACGGCGCTCGACAGTGGAGAAGCCTATCAACCGTTGATCGATCTGCTGGATCACCCCAGTATCGAAACGCGTTACGGAGCGTTCCGCACACTCACGACTCTCAATCCCAACGATCCTTCGGTGCGCGGCGAAGACATGAAGCAGCAGTTCACTCTGCATGTCATCCCATCAGAACAACCGCCGCTGATTCACATCACGGGACGGCAGAAGACCGAACTGGTGCTCTTCGGCGAAGACCAAAGCTTCAAAGCGCCGCTGGCCATCACTGCGGGAAAGCACATCTGGATTACGTCGCGGGCAGGACAAAGCCACGTCGTCGTCACCCGCCACGAAGTGGGTAAACCGAGCCGGCGCTTGGAAATTATTCCCGAGGTCGCCGAGGTCGTCCGCACCGTCGTCGACCTGGGCGCGACCTATCCTGACGTCGTCCAAATGCTCGTGCAGGCGGAACGTCAGCACAATCTTCCTGGAAAGATCGCCATCGATGCGCTGCCTCAGGCGGGACGCACCTACTATCGGCCGGCGGCGGACCAGACAACGGGTGGTTCCTCAACGCGGGTGGGGCATGAGCACATGAATCCCAACATCTTCCCGCAGATTGATGACGCCGTCCTTGAGCGCCAGGAAACGGAACCGCTGTCGATCGACGAAGTCAAGGAGGAAGTCGAGTCCGCTGACGAACCGGCGAAGACTGGCGACGACGCCCAACCGCCATCGTCCGCCAAGTCGCAACCGGCAGCGGCGCGGCGTGCGGCTTCAACTGAGGCCGCGTCGGCCGACGTGATCGAAACCGATTCGGCCGCGGAATCGGCGCCGCGACGATCACGGTTCAAATCGGTGCTCTCCACGATCTCCGCGTATGACGAATAGGATGCCGCGGGCGACCGGCCGTTGACCCAATGTGCGGGTCCTTCCCCAGCGGCGTTTGACCGGTCGGACGCTCCGCGCCGCGGTCTGTTGTGATGGCTGTTTTCCCGCATGCTGAAGTCCCTCGAACTTTTCGGCTTCAAGAGCTTTGCCGATCGAACGACGTTCGACTTCGCCGCGGGAATTACCTGCGTCGTGGGACCGAACGGTTCGGGTAAGAGCAACGTCGTCGATGCGCTCAAATGGATTCTGGGTGACCAGTCGGCGAAGAGCCTGCGCGGCAAGGAGATGACGGAAGTCATCTTCAACGGTTCCGCGGGACGCAAACCGAGCCCCTTTGCCGAAGCCACGCTGACGTTTGACAACTCGCAGGGCTTGCTCCCGATTGCGGCCGCGGAGGTTCAGATCGGGCGGCGGTTGTATGCCGGCGGCGATTCTGAATATCTGCTCAACAAGGCGTCCGTGCGCCTCAAGGACATTCGCGAGATGTTCATGGGGACCGGCGCCGGGACGGCGGCATACAGCATCATCGAGCAGGGCCGGGTCGACCAGATTCTGCAGGCCAATCCGACCGCCCGCCGCCTCGTGTTCGAAGAGGCCGCCGGGATCAGCCGCTACAAAGCGCGAAAGATCGAAGCCCAGCGCCGTCTGGAACGCGTCGATCAGAACCTGCTCCGCCTGCGGGACATTGTCGATGAGCTGGAATCGCGGCTCAATGCGACCCGTTCTCAGGCGTCGAAGGCGGCCCGCTATCGGGAATTGTCCGGCGAACTGCGCTCCCTGTGGACCGGTCTGGCGGCCGACGACTATCGGCGGGCCCAGGCCGAGCTGGCCCATGCCGCAGCCCACGCAGACTCTCTGCAGCAGCAACTGACGGCCGTCGATCAGCAGTTGGAATCACTGGCCGCCCAACTCGGCGAACTCGAGGGAACGGCGGCTGAACTGGAGCACACGCGGCGTCAGATCGATCGTCGCCGCGGCGCCGAGCGGGAAGAAATCGCGCGGCATGAGTCGGCGATCCGCCACCACGGGACTCAGTACACCGAGCTGGAGCAGGAAATCGAACGCCTGCGCCGCCAACGCAACACGCTTCGCAATCAATGCCAGTCGGTGAGCACGAACCTGGAGGACAGCACGCACCGTCTGGCGCGACTGGAAACCGAGTTCGCCGACCAACAACAGTCGCTTGAGACTCGGGCGCGGGAGATGAAGGAGCTCCGGGAGCGCGTTCAGGCAGCTGCGCAAAACATCGAACGGCAGGAGGCCGAACGCGACGGACGACTCCAGGAACGTGCAAGGCTGGAGCGCGATTATGCAGGACTGGAATCGCGAGAGGAAGCGGAGATCGCCCGGGAGCAGGAGGCCGAGGAGCGTTGTCGTTCGCTCGATGTCGTGCTCGGAGAATGTCGCGCGGAACTCGTGCTTCGCAAGCAGGCGCTTCGTGAAGCCGAACAGAATGTTGCAGACGCCCAGCGGCGCATCGAAGCGGCCCGCGATGAACGGCGCCTGTTGCGCGGCGCTCATTCTGAAGCGGACGGACGACTGGCCCGCTGGCGCGAGGAACGCGGCGCCAAGTTTGCCCGAAGACAGTTGCTGGAGGATCTGGAGGCGCGTCAGGAGGGGCTGAACGCAGGTGTGCGGACCCTGCTCCGTCGTGCGGCCGAGAGCAAAGCGGCCCCCTGGAACCTGATCCTGGGCCATGTCGGCGATCTGCTGCAGGCCGACCTTGATGATGCTCCCTTGCTGGAAGTGGCTCTCGGAGCGCGCCTGCAACTGTTGGTCATCGAACAACTCACACCGCTGGTCGCCTACCTCAATCGAGAGACGGAGGAGATTGGAGGACGTGTCGGCTTTGTCGAGTTTCCGCGCGCTGAGCAGCAACGGCTGGCCGCGAGCACGAAACCGAATCGCAATAGCCGCGCTCCGCTCGATCTGCACGGGCAACCTGGCGTGATCTGTCGTGCCGACCGGCTCGTCAGTCAGTCACTCGTCCCCGGTCTCGCGGCGCACCTGCTGGCGGACACATGGATCGTTGAAACGCTGGACGTCGCCATCCGTTTGGCGCATGGCGAGGGGCGCGGCTGCCGATTTGCCACGCGTCAGGGAGAACTCGTCGATGCCGGCGGAACATTATACGTCGGTCATGCCGCCAACGAGATCACGGTCATCTTCCGCAAGAGTGAACTCCGCCGACTGCGTGTGGAGCTACAGGAGCTCGATCGTCGAATTGCTGTCGAGCAGCATCGACTCGAAGTCATTGACGAATCGCTGCTCGCGTCGGACGGTGATCTGCAAGCGCTCCAGGCGGAACTCAATCAGCAGATGGAGTTGTTAGCGGTGCGGAAGTCGGAACACGCGGCGCAGGCGGCGGAATGCGGGCGCGTGCAGGCCGACATCGACGCGGCGCTCGCTCTGCAACGTCTCGCCCAACAGCAGCGCGATCAGTTGTCCGTCGCACGCTGCAAATTGCAGACGACGTTGGCCGAGCTTGAGGACGATATTGGAGCGATCACCGGGCGGATCGATAACGATCAGGAAATCGTGGAATCGATTCAGCACGAGCTGCAGCAACTGCACCGTGAGATCAACGCCGAGCAGCTGCAGCTTGCCAAGTATGAGGAGCGATTGGCCGGATTGAGAGCCGCTCAAGTCCGCCTCACGGAAGAACAGCACGAGCGTCGACGGCAATCCGAACAGGCCGACGCCTACCTTGTCGCGGCTCAAAGCAAGCTGCGAGAGATCGCACGGGCTCTCCTCGCTGCGCGCTCGTTCCTGGCCGTCCGGTATCTGGCCGATGTCCGCTGGGTGGATGAGGCGCGCGGCGTCCAACAGCAGCTGGACAGTTGCCGCGCCGCGCGAAAGACGTTGCAGCGAGAACAGGATGCACTCCGCGAAGACCGGCGGCAGGCAAACGACGCCATTCATTCTGAGGAAATGCGATCCCGCGACTTGCGCCATCAGATCACGACGCTGGAAGAGCGCATCCGCGAGGAATTTCAACTGGAGCTGGCGGAGCTCGTTGCCGCCGGAGTGACGGCGGCATTCACGCAATCTCATGAAGGGCCGACATCCATGCGGCTCGTCGATCACGAGGATGCGGCAGCTCGTGACGACGGCGCACTCACGGCGTCTCCCGACCTCGAACGGGTGCCGGAATCCGCTTCTGCTCAGCCGCTGGACCCGTCCGAACAGACGCTATCGGCTGACGACGCCCTGCCCGCCTATGATGCGCAGACGAGAGAGGAACTCGAAGCCCGCGTGGAACGATTACGTCGCAAGATCAAGGCCCTCGGCTCCATCAACGCGGAGAGCCTGCAGGATCTCGACGACCTGGAAGCCCGCTATGGGGAGCTTGCCGGACAACTTGACGATCTGGAACAGGCCAAGTCCGTGTTGGAAGAGATCATCCGTCGGATCAATGCCGAGAGCAAGCGGCTGTTTCTCGAAACATTCGAGGCGATTCGTAAGCACTTTCAGGAGCTGTACCGCAAACTGTTCGGCGGCGGTGAAGGAAATATCATCCTTGAGGATCCGGACGACGTCCTGGAATGCGGCATCGACATCGTCGCCCGTCCTCCAGGCAAGGAACTACGGAGCATTTCCCTCCTCAGCGGTGGCGAGAAGACGATGACGGCCGTCGGCCTGCTGTTCGCCATGTTCAAGAGCAAACCGAGCCCGTATTGCATTCTTGACGAGGTCGATGCCGCGCTCGACGACGCCAATGTCGACCGGTACGTCAACGTTGTGAAGGAGTTTCGCGAGTCGACGCAGTTCGTGATTATTACACATCGCAAACGCACCATGACGGCGGCCGACCGACTGTACGGCGTGACGATGGAACAGGCCGGTGTTTCCAAGCGGCTGACAGTGCAGTTCGAAGACGTCTCGGAAGACGGACATCTCCGCATCGAGAACGCCGCCGCATGAATCCGTTGCGGCATTGCCCACCGCAGGGCGACGCACAGAGCGCAGCTCCGCTTCGTGACCGCCGGGCCTTGTCTGCTGAATCGCAACGTGCACGAAGTCGCCAACGGCACAACGAGCCTGTCAGGCAGTTCGCACGGTTTCCACTCAGCAGGAATGGGGTCTACAATCTCGCGCATCGAGTTGTCTGCTGGAGCGCCCCGAGCGTGAGCGACGGGTCCGGTCGCTGACGCGCGCTGTTCTGAATCGGAGCGCATCCTGCCGCCTATGCGTGCAGCTCGGGGAACCGGAGAATCACGGGATTGCCGGCAGTCTGTTTCAATCAGCGCGGGAGGATTTTTGCATGGGGACGGTGACCATTCGCGACGCCGCGAGCGGCTCGTCGGCGACGATTGCGCCGCATCGGGGCTTCAATTGTTTTCAGTTCATCGCGCACGTCGAGGGGCAATCCGTGGACGTTATCGCGGCTGACAAGGATTTCGCCACCGGCGCCGGAGGTCCAAGTCGAGATGGGATTCCGATCCTGTTTCCGTTCCCCAACCGCATCCGCGGCGGCCGTTATGAGTGGGCCGGCCGCGCGTACCAACTGGAGCTGACAGAAGGACATCCCAATCGGCTGCACGGATTCTGTCTGGACCGGTCCTGGCAAGTGGTCGAGAGACGTGAAGACTCTCTCCTGGGGCGGTTTCAATTGAGCGTCGACGCTCCGGAGCGCAGCGGCGAGTGGCCCACCGACTTCATCATTGAAGTGCGATATTCCATTGCGGGCGCGGCACTCACGATGGACGTTGGAATCACCAATCCGACCAGGGAGCCTCTCCCCTGGGGCTTTGGCACGCATGCATATTTCAAACTTCCGCTGGGTCCCAACGGGAGTGTGGCTGATTGCATCATCGAGGCGCCGGCCGCACAGGAGTGGGTTCTCGACGAGTGCCTTCCCACGGGCGAACGACGAGACGTTGGCGAGCTGACCGATCTGCGAGCTGGTGTGAAGATCGCAGGACGAAAACTGGATCATGTGCTCACGGGCCTTCGGGCGACAGGCGATCTGATCGAAACTGTTGTCAGCGATCCACCGTCCGGGTTGCGGATGGTGCAATCGTTTCCGCGAGACTTCCGAGAGTTGGTGGTGTTCACGCCTCCCTGGACGAATGCGGTTTGCATGGAGCCGTACACCTGCACGACCAATGCGATTCAACTGCAGCAGCAGGGTGTCGACGCCGGTTGGCGAACGCTGGGTCCGGGCGAGCA
>JAHBXU010000180.1 GCA_019636315.1 Planctomycetaceae bacterium
TTGAACAGATCGATCAGCGTCCGGATCGTTGTCGAGGAGTTCACTTCAGGCATTGCTTTCAATCACCCCATTGAAAAAGATATCCAGCACGGGATCTACCATCGCCGTCAGACTGTGGCTCTTGTGACTCAGCACCCAGTTGGTCGCCATCTCGTCCAGCACTCCGAACAGAAACTTGGCCACCACCTTCGAATTCAAATGCGCCCGGAATATCCCCGCCAACTGCCCCTCTTCGATGATGTTTCTCAGAATCTGCAGATATTCCGCCAGATACGTCGTCGAAAACTGCTCCATGAACTTCGTCGAATGTCGCAGCTCGATCTGAAATACGATCGCAATGTCGCGCTCCCGCTCGAACAATGAAAAGTGGAGCTGCGCAAACCTCCTCAACTTCTCCCGCGGATCCGCCGCCCGGCTCAACTCCGCTCGCGCGCTCGCTATGAACTCCTCCATCGCCCAACTGAAGATCGACGTCAGCAGATCGTCCTTGTTCTTGAAATAAAGATAGACCGTCCCGTCCGCCACCCCGGCCGTCTTCGCTACCTCGGATACCTTCGCGTTGAAATACCCTGACCGCGCAAAGACTTTCGCCGCTGCCCGCAGTATCGCCTCGGACTTGCCGTACCGCGTTTTTTCCTCTCCAGACTCGGTCTTTCGACCGGCCTCCTTCACCTTGTTTTCCATAGATTTACCACCCGGGCGGAGTTATCAGCGCTGAATGAGCGTTCATTCAGTCTGATGATCTTATCGAAAAGGCGGAGGGACGGCAAGTGAAAGGCCGGAAAGGCGTGTAAAAAGGGCGGCAGAGCGGGGTGAGTGATTTTTCTCTTTGAAGTTTGGGGGAGGAAAACTAAACTGAAGGGTGTATGAATGAAGCGGCGGGACAAAAGGGGAGCGACGTGAAGCGGATCGGGCTGGTGACCGGTGGCGGGGACTGTCCGGGGCTGAATGCGGTGATTCGGGCGATAGTGCTCGGGGCGCTCAATCGTGGGTGGGAGGTCTTCGGGATCGAGCGCGGTTTCGAGGGGCTCCTGTACCATGATCGGGTCTATCCGATGAACCGGCATCACGTGAAGGGGATCATCCACACTGGCGGGACGATACTGGGGACGACCAATCGCGGCAATCCATTCAGTCTGAGGGTGGTCGAGGACGGAGTATCGCGACAGGTGGATGTTTCGCATCGCGTGGTCGAGGAATTTCACCGGCTGGGTCTGGAGGCTCTGGTCGTGATCGGCGGTGACGGAACGCTGCGGATCGCGAGCAGTCTGGCGGCAATGGGGATCCCGATCATCGGGGTGCCGAAGACGATCGACAACGACCTGTCCAGCACCGATTTCACGTTCGGGTTCGACACCTGCCTGAACACGGTGATGGACGCGGTGGACAAACTCCGCACCACGGCCGAGTCGCACCGGCGGATCATCGTCGTCGAGTGCATGGGCCGGCACGCCGGCTGGATCACGGCCTTCTCGGGGATGGCGGTGGCGGCCGACGCCATCATGGTCCCGGAAAAGGAAACGCTGATCGACGACGTGTGCGAGCTGCTCAAGGCCCGCCGGACGTCCGGCAAGAAGTACGGGATCGTGATGGTCAGCGAAGGCGCGACGATCAAATTCCGGGATGAATCGGGGAACATCAAGACGCTCGACGTGTCGCAAAGCGGCCGCAAGGACGATTTTGGACACATCCAGCTGGGCGGCATCGGCAAGCAGGTCGCGGAGCTGATCAAGTACAAGACCGGCATCGAGACTCGCGAGGTCGTGCTGGGCCACCTGCAGCGGGGGGGCTCGCCGAGCGCCTACGACCGGGTGCTCGGCACGCGACTGGGCGTGCACGCCGGCCGGCTGGCGCTGAAGAAGGACTTCGGCAAGATGGTCGCCCTGCGGGGGATGAACATCGTCGCGGTCCCGCTGGCCGAGGCGGTCGGCCAGATGCGGACGCTGCCGCTCGAGTTCCTGGACGAGGCGGGCGAGTTCCTTCGCTGAGGCGCAAGAGGACCGTCGATCGCGGTTGGCGATTCGCCGCCGATCCGTGACAATGCCGACTGCGGCTGCACCTCCTCACAGGCGCCCTTCATGCCCGGTTACGTTGTCCGATACGGATTGATGCGTCAGCTCGGCGAGTTCGCGGCCCGCGATCGCGACGGCTACGCGCGCGGGGAACAGGTGATCATCCGCAGCGACCGCGGCGTCGAATGGGGCGAGGTCCTCTGCGAGGCCGGCGAACGCACCCGCACGTACCTGGGCGCGGCCAACTCCTCGGGACGGGTGCTCCGCACCGCCACCGCGGAAGACGAGCGCTCGCGCGATGAGCAGCATCGCCGGGAACTCGGCTTCTTCGACCAGGGGCGGGCGGCCATCGCCGAACGCGGCCTGCCGATGCAGCTCGTCGACGTCGAGCAGGTGTTCGGCGGCGAGCGGGTCGTGTTCTATTACACGTCCGAGGCCCGCGTCGATTTTCGCGAACTCGTCAAGCAGCTGGCGAAGGCGCTGAACACGCGCATCGAAATGCGGCAGATCGGCATCCGGGACGAGGCCCGGCTGCTCGCCGACTATGGCGACTGCGGCAAGCCCGTGTGCTGCAACACGCATCTGCGCGAGATGCCCCCCGTCTCCATGAAGATGGCCAAAGTTCAGAAAGCGACGCTCGACCCCACGAAGATTTCCGGCCGCTGCGGCCGGCTCAAGTGCTGCCTGCGCTATGAGTATGACACCTACAAGGAGTACCAGCGCGAGTTGCCCAAAGTTGGCAAATGGGTCGTCACCAAGGAGGGGAAAGGCCGGGTTCTGGCCCAGGAAATCCTGGCGCAAAAACTACTGATCAGCTATGAAGACAGCCGCCGGGCGCTTGTCGACGCGCGCGATGTCCTGACGGTCATCAGCGGCGATCAGTCGACAGGCAACAAAGCCTCGTAACGGTCACCGAGTTTCCGATGATTGCGGCTTGCAAGCGACAATGTCACCCGGGGCGTCGATAAAGGATTCCAGGTGGATCCTTAACGACGCTTCATATGCACCATGACGAAAAGAAGGCATGACTCACCATCCCCGGATCGTACTCTCGGCGTTTGCTGACGAAGCCGCCAATCATAAAACGGCCATCGAGCAGATGGCGGCTCTCGCCGCACTGGGGCTGCGCTATTACAGTCCCCGCTTTGTCGACGTGACGGGCGACGGAACCGTCGAGCACGTCGTCGAGTTGAACAGCGACAAGCTCGCGCGGCTCAAGCAAATTCACGCCGAATACGGGATGGCAGTCGCCAGCATCGGCTCGCGCATCGGCAAGGTTAAGCTCCTCGACCGTGAGGACGGATCGCATAACAAGTTCGTTCCGTTCGACCAGTATCTGGAGACGGAAGTTGCCAGGACGATCAACGCCGCTACCGCATTGGATGCAAAACTGGTTCGCGGCTTTTCGTTTTATCACCCCAAGGGAGATGACCCTGCCCCTTATGTTGAACAGGGAGCCGCGCTGATTCGACAGATCGCCGATCGGTTTGCTGAATCCGGTCTGACCTATGGGCTTGAGGTTGAAGCCAATTTGATCGGGCAGAATGGTCGTATGCTGGCGGCACTGGCCGAAGCGGTCGACCGGCCCAACCTCGTCTGCATCTTCGATGGCGGCAACCTGTCGTCCCAGAATCTGAGCTGGGTGGAAGTGTTCGACGAGTACGTGGCGATGCGCGACCATATGGGCTGGGCCCATATTAAAGATTACGCTGTCGACCGCTCGCTCGCCTGGACGGGCGTCGTGGATGAAGAGCGGCTTAAGAACTTCGTGCCGGCCAACATCGGCGATTCAGCCCATGAAATGATCCTCCGCGACCTGCGCGCGCATCTCCCGAAGATGTCGCGGCGGATGCAGGCCCTGGGAGTCCCCGGTGTGTTCCTGGAGTTGGAGCCTCACCTCAAGGGGGGCGGACAGTTCGGTGGATTCAGCGGACCGGATGGCATGGGCGTCGCCGTGCGGGCGCTCTGTTCCGTGCTCGACTACGTAGGCATCGATTACGATCTCCGGACGATGGACGACATTCGGGCCGCTCGCGGGTTTTGATCAACCAACCGAACGAGGTGACTGTGGGGAGAACGTGATGAATTTAAATCTCCAGCGCGCACTCGACCTGCTTGTCTGCCCACAGTCGCATGCGCCGCTCGTATTCGATGGCCGTTCGCTCGTCAGCACGGACCCGGAATCGCGCCTACGCTATGCGATCAAGGATGACATTCCGATCATGCTCGTCGATGAGGCGGAAACCGTCGCCGATAACGAATGGCGCGACTTGATGCGCCAGAACAACCGCGATCCTCAAACAGGCCAGCCGCTCTCGGCCGACGTCCAATAAACACAGGAATCCAGATCCAGTGACGTTCGGTGTCATCCTGTCATCCGAAGCGTCTCCGGGAATCGCTCTGCAAGCTCCCAATCGACGTGCCCTCCCCGACGCGTCGAGCTACAATTCCCAGAGGAGGTTCCGCTGTGATGCTTTCGGGACACGGCCTCACGTTCGTCGTGCGACAGGTGTTTGTCCTGATCGTGCTGCTCACCCCGCTGGCGATGCCCGCCCTCGGGCAATCCTCATCGTCCGACCAGGACGACCCGCGCTACACGTACCAGGAGATTCACGACCCGAACGGCATCGGCAAGTTCTACATGGGCCGCGAGATCGCGCGGGTGATGGGGCATCAGGGGATCGCCTGGCTCGAACGCCCTCAGCGCGAGCGAGAAGAAGGCTTGTCGCTGCTGGTTGAAGCACTGCGGCTCGAACCGGGAATGGTCGTCGCCGACATCGGCGCCGGTTCCGGCGTCATCAGTACGCTGATGGCGGAGCAGGTCGGCCCCACCGGAATCGTCCTCGCCGTCGACATCCAGCAGGAGATGCTCGACGCCCTGGCCGCCAAATGCAAACAGCTCAACATCGACAATATCCTCCCCGTGCTGGGATCGACCAGATCCCCCGCCCTCAAGCCCGGCGTTGTCGATCTGGTGGTCATGGTCGACGTCTATCACGAGTTCGACTTTCCCTATGAAATGCTGCACGAGATCGCCGCGTCGCTCAAACCGGGCGGCCGCGTGGCGTTCGTCGAGTACCGCAAGGAAGATCCAACGGTGCCGATCAAAGAGGTCCATAAGATGTCCGAGGCCCAAGTCAAGCGGGAGGCCTCGCTCCCGGAATTTGGCCTGCGATGGAAGGAAACGTTCGGCAAGCTCCCGCGTCAGCATGTCGTGCTCTTCGAAAAGTTGCCTCTCGCTGACTGACCTTCGAAAGCACGATGCTGTTCCCTCGGCGGCATACGGCCGCGCACGGTTATGTCTCTCGATGCTTTTCATCCCGTGATTCAGGACTGGTTCCGGTCGCGGTTTGCCGGTCCGACCGAGCCGCAGCAGCACGGCTGGCCGCCCATTGCGAGCGGCGAACATACGCTGATTTCTGCACCGACGGGCAGCGGTAAGACGCTCACGGCATTTCTGGCAGTCATCGATCGATTGTTTCGCGAGGCTGTCGCAGGGACGCTGGCCGATGAGATGCGGGTCGTGTACATCTCGCCGTTACGGGCGCTGTCGAACGACATGCATCGCAATCTCGAAATGCCCCTGGCAGAGATCCTCGCCGAAGCCGAGCGGCAGGGGTTCATTGCGTCTCCCCTCCGTGCGGGGCTGAGGACCGGCGATACCCCGTCACATCAGCGGGCCGCACTCGTCCGCCGACCGCCGCACATCTTCGTGACGACGCCCGAATCGCTGTTCCTGATGCTCACGGCCGAAAAGAGCCGCGAGGTGCTGCGGACCGTCGATACGCTGATCGTCGACGAGATCCACGCCCTCGTCCGCGACAAGCGCGGTTCGCATCTCGCACTTTCGATGGAACGGCTTGAGCATCTCGTTGAACGTCCACTGCAGCGCATCGGGATCTCCGCCACACAAAAGCCGCTCGAACGCACAGCAGCGTTTCTCGTCGGCGCCAGCCCGCGGGTTGCCAGCGGCGGGCTTGAACAATCACACACCACTCACCAATCATCTCCTTCGTCGTTTGCCGCACGACCACTCACGCTCGTCAACGTCGGCCATCAGCGCGATCTCGACCTGGGGATCGAAGTCCCCCCCAGTGAGCTGTCCGCTGTTTGCTCTCACGACCAATGGGCCGAGGTCAACGATCGTCTCGTCGAATTGATCAACGAGCATCGCAGCACGCTGATTTTTGTGAACACACGCCGCCTCGCCGAGCGGCTGACGCATCAGCTCACGGAGCGTCTTGGCGAAGAGGCGGTCGGCGCCCATCACGGATCACTCGCCGCCGATATCCGGCTTTCGACCGAACGGAGGCTCAAGAGCGGCGATCTCAAAGCGGTGGTGGCGACGGCATCACTGGAGCTGGGGATCGACGTCGGTTACATCGACCTTGTTGTGCAGATGGGTTCACCCCGCTCGATCGCCACGTTTCTGCAGCGCATCGGCCGCTCGGGGCATGCGCTGGGCCTGACGCCCAAAGGGCGGCTGTTCGCGCTCACCAGGGATGAACTCATCGAATGCATGGCGTTGATTCGCGCTGTCAAGGCGGGGCGGCTCGACGTCACTGAGATCCCAGAGGCGCCGCTCGACATCCTCGCCCAGCAGATCGTTGCGGAAGTGGCCGCCGAGGACTGGAACACAGACGAGCTGTATGACCTGTTCTGCGGCGCCTATCCGTATCGCCATCTCCCGCGCGAACAGTTCGACGAAGTGGTCGAGTTCCTCAGCGAGGGATTGACCGACAAGATGGGCCGCCTGCGAACCTATCTCCATCATGACCGCGTCAACCGCCGCCTGCGGGCGCGCAAGGGAGCCCGGATCACCGCCGTGAACAATGCTGGCGCGATCCCCGAAATCGACGCCGTCCGTGTCGTGATGGAACCGGAGATGACCGTCGTCGGTTCGGTTGACGAGGACTTCGCCGTCGAAGGCTCCGCTGGCGACATTTTCCTCCTCGGAAACACGTCCTGGCGAATGCAACAACTTCGCGGCAACGACCTTATCGTTTCGGACGCTCACGGCGCCCCTCCCACCATCCCCTTCTGGCGCGGCGAAGCTCCTGGCCGTACATTGGAGTTATCAGAGGAAGTCTCCCGCCTTCGCGAAGACATCCAGGACCATCTGGCCGATGCACCCGGCCCCCAATCCCCTTCCACATCACCGCCGCCACCAGATCCCTGACACCAGGAATCTATGCGTAACATATTTGCACATGGGTGGTTATGTGTGATCTTGCGCGCGGTTCCATGCGACTCCATCACCGAATTCACGGCGGAGTATCTGACCCGGGTGTCCTTTGATTGAGCCGTTCCTGGAAGGGAAATGGAGCCGCCGCGGGGCATCTCGTCTCGTCAGAAGTTGTGCTGTATGTGTTTGATGGGACGTATGTTATGTGACATCTGGGGGCGAATGCACGTCGCAGAATCGATGAATCCTGTTTCGTAAACTGTGATCGACTCGCGGGCCAAGAATGCAACATTGGCTGAGCTTGGGGCGTGTCCCAGTTCTGCGAACGGAAAATTGCGCGCGGTGGAC
>JAHBXU010000181.1 GCA_019636315.1 Planctomycetaceae bacterium
TGCTGGGTGAGAGCGTCAAGCCACCTTCATACAGCCGCGCCGGAACACGTTGCGCGTTGCGACGCCGACCAGCCGCGTTGTTGCCAAACGGTCCCGATGGCGTGGAATTGGCGGTTCGAGATTTGAACGTTCCATCCGCGTTATTATAGAAGGCGCCAGCCTGTCCATCCGGCGTTCCCCGCCGCAAGTCGTTGTTGACGTCGATCGAATCGTACGTGTTTCCTCGCCAGACGAGGTCGAGACGCGAGAGGGGGTCCCCCGCCGGGGTCGTGTTCGTAATCTCGAACTGCGTGTCGGACCAGGTTCCGGTCACTCCCGGAGGATCGCCGGTGGAGCGATACCCATGGATGAAGACGTCGTCGCCGAAGTTCCCATGCAGCGTGCTGCTGGTCAATCCCATGAACACGCCGCCGTTCATGAAGGCCGGAATGAACGCACCCGTGAGGTCTCCCACGTACGTCGAATTGTTCGTGGCGAACTCCTGCGTGACCGGCTGGGCGCCTAGGTTCTGTGTCAATCGCGACGCGTCCGTGGAACCGACCCGCATAAGCACGCCGGCCGACGCCAGCATGAACGGCACATTTGCTTCGCTGCCGTTGTTCGAGATGGTCGCATGATCAATCACCAGCGACAACCGCGGGTCACGTTCGACCGATCCATTCTGAAGGAGAGTCGTTCCCGAGAAGTCGGTCTGGTTCTGCGTCGGTGAGGCGGTGTTGACGGCATAGATGCCTTCCTCACCGTTGGAATTGAACGTGTTTCCGGTCGTGCCGCGAAGAATGGTGATATATGAACGGGCGTCAGCGAACGGGGCGAGGCCCGTACTAAACGCCTGATTAAGGACATCCAGTCCGCGTCCGGCGTTGTTCTGGACGCGGTTGTCGATCATCGTCAGGGTGAACGGGAAGCGGGCGTCCTGATTGTTATGGAACTCGATGCCGTCCTGGAAGTTCTCGCGGATCTGGTTGTCGATCATCGTAACGTTCTTCGAGCCGGCTCCCTGGATGTCAAAGCCGTGTCCGAGCGACCGATCTGCCGTGACCAGGCGGCCGTTGGCGCGGATGTCGTTGGCAATCCATGTCGTCGTCCCGTTTCCGTTCAGCTCGACGCCCGTGCTGCCATTGCCCAGATAGACGGTTTGTCCGAACTGATCGACGAGCATCCCGATCGTATTGTTGCTGAACGACAGTCCGGCGGATCCCGCGTTGGCGACGATGCCTCGGTTGGTGTTTTCTGCGATAACGTTTCGATTGACGACGCCCAGAATCCGGCGCGCGTCCGAGAGGTCGAGGATGACTTCGTTCGTTTCGAGGCCGTCATCCGCGTTCCGGACGATGACGTTGTCTTCCATCGTGATATTGAGGCCGGCATCGGCATTGACCTGGAGGGCCACGCCGTCGTTGCCGTTCGACATGATCTCATTCAACGATAACGTGACGTTCATCGTGGAACTGTCGTCGTTCTGCCCGAGAATCTCGACGCCGTCGTCGCCGTTCCGGTTGAACGTGTTTCGCAGGATCTGGAAATCGTTGACGACCACTTCGTCCACCCGGCGGAAGTTGAGTCCGTCGCCGAAGGTCGGGATGCCGTTGTTTTCGACGCGGTTGTCGTGCACATGCAGGCCGCTGATGACGGAGCGTTCCTCCACCTGGAAGTCGATTCCGTCGCCGGCGTTGCCGGCAACGGCGTTCGCCGCCGTGACGCCGATGCGGTTGTTGCGGATAAGCAGACCCGGATCGGCTCCCCCGCTGGTCAGCGTGTTGGTGGCCTGGGCGGGGTTCGCGGTGCCGAGCATCCGGACGAAAATGCCTTCGCCCATGAACGGCGTCGTGGTGTCGAGATCGTCGCGAGTGTTGGTGATGACATTGTCGACAATCACCATGTGGCCGATCGAGTTCTGGATCATGTCCAGCGAGATGCCGGCGCCCCGGTTGTTATTGAAGACGTTCCCCTGCCCGGGGGTCGTGCTGCTGCCGATACTGACGTCGAAATCGCCGCCGTTAAACACGCCCCGCCAGCCGAAGCTGCCGTTGTTGTTCACCGTATTGTTTGTAAAGCTGCTGTTGCTGATGAAGTGCGAGGGAGTCGCGGCTTCAATGTTGAAGCCGATGCGGCCGTTGTTGTTGAAGTTGATGCGGTCAATCTTGTTCATCGTCAGATTGGCGTTATCCAACCGCACGCGGACGCCGTCGTTGCCGTTGCCGGATGCGGACGCCACGGTTCCCAGCAGCACGAACGTCGAGTTCGTGATGTCGATGCTGGCGGTCGAACTGGTGACGTTGATCCCGATGCCGTTCTGACCGTTATTATTAAAGGTTCCGACGTCGATGCTGGTCGCGGGGATCACCGCGCCGTTCAGCAGATTCAGCTTGAGGCCGTCACCACCGTTGGCATTCGCGCGAATCCGGTTCAAGCTGAGCGACGAGGCCGTCGTGTTGTCGATCGTCAGATCGATGCCGTCGCCCGTGCCGCTTCCCGCACCGGGGCCCGTGGCCGTTGCATCGTCAAAGGAGATGGCGAGCGGGGCGGGCATGTTGCGGAAGCGGGCGCTGACCTGGTCGCCCGCATTATTGGTGATCACCATGCCGCTCAGATCGAACGCGGTGATGCCCGCCACGTTATTGAAATCGATCGTCAGGCCATTGCCCGTATTGCCGTTGACCGACAGCGCATTTCCGGAAATGTTGAACGCACCGACTGAAACACCGGTGCCGTCGACTGCGAGAATCTTCGTTCCGTCGCCCGTATTTCCGCTCGACGTCCCGTTCACGCTCATCGTGCCGGCAATGGACGTCGTATTGATCAGGTTCACCTCGACGCCGTCTCCGGCATTTCCGCCGCTGTTGAATCCGGTCACCTGCAGGTCACCGGCAACGTCGACATTATTGAGGAGCACCGTCAGTCCGTCGCCGTTGTTGTTCTGCGTGGAAATGCCGGTGACGGCCATGCTGGCGACCGCCATATCCTTCAACAACACATTGATTCCGGTGGCTCCCGCGAGATTGCTGGATGCCGTCAGCGCATTGAGGCCGAAGGCGCCCATGCCCAGCACGCTGTCCATGCGGATGACAAGTCCGGTCTCGTCGTTATTCGAGAATGACGAACCCGGACCAGCGATGAGGAACTTGTTGATCCGGACGCCTGAGCGGTCGTCGGCTTTGATGACGGCGCCGTTCTCCCGATTGAGCGAAGCTCCGCCGCGTACGGTCAAATCGGTGACGGTGACGCCGCTGGTGAATTCGACGAACAGTCCGTTGTCGTTGTTGTCGTTGAACGTGTTGCCGCCGATGAGCGACGTCAACGCCGCTCGAGTCGTCGCGCCGGTGCCGACAAAACGAAGTCCATTCAGGAAGTTGCTGTTGGCCGTTGAGCCGTTATCGACCTGCAGCGTGTAGTTTCCGCCCGCGCTGACCAGGGCGTCGTGTCCACTTCGCGTGTTGTTGTTGGCGCGGACATTGTTCAGGGTGAGATTGGCGATCGTATTGGCGCCGGCGACGCGAGTGCGGATGCCGTCCGACATGGCCGCCGTACCGTTGTTACTCGCGGTGCCGTTGCGCAACGCCGAGCTGTTCAGCCGGGCGCCCGGCAAGGTGGTGCCGACGGCGACATTCACACCTTCCAGGCCGTTGTTGTTGGCGGAGAAGCCGTCGATGACGAGTTGCGCGACGCCCGTGTTCTGAATGTTGACGTTGATGCCGCGGCCGCGGGCGTTGTTGGCCGTGAGATTCTGGATGTTGAAGACGCCCGTGGAGCCGGGGCTCTGCACGGTCAGATCAAATCCGTCGTGTGCCGTGTTGCCGCTCGTGCCGGCGCCGCTGACATTCACGACATTGGCATTGAAAGCGGTCAGCTTCGAACCGCCGCGGACATCGATAAAGATTCCGTCCTGCCGCGCATTCTGCGCGGACACGTTATTGAACTGGTTGATGGCTCCTGTCGAACCGTTCGCATAGAGCAAGGCGATGCCGCGGGCGCTGGCGCCGTTGGCGGTGAGATTGGTGAAGTTGAGATCGGCGCGGCTGTTGGGGCCGACGACGTCAACGCGCACACCGTCCGCCGATGCACCCGCACCAGCCCCGGAGACGTTTAATCCATTAATCGTGCTTGTGACCTGCGATCCACCCAGCGAGAACAACGCCAGTCCGACAGACTGGGCGTTCATGGCGGTCGTGTTACTGATCTGCAGGTGCCCCTTCGCGTTGCGGTCATACCGCACGGAGATGCCGGCGGCCGTGCTGCCATTGACGTTCAGATTGTTCAACGTCAGGTTGCCGGTGGCGTTGTTTTCGATGGTCGCGAAGATGCTGGTGGCAGGATCGGAACCCGCGCTGGTCACTGTTCCGCCGTTGACGGTCAGATTGAGCGATGAATCGGTGATCACCACGGCGTTCAGGGGCTGCATCTTGTTCCCCTGCGCGGTGACGTTGTTGAGTGTGACGGTGGAGGCGGCTCCGACGATGGATGTGATCTGCAGGCCGCGTTCGAGATTGTTGTTGGCCGTCAGTCCGGTGATGTTGAAGTTGGCCAGGCCGGTGCGCAGGAACAGATCGAGTCCGTTGAGTTTGCTGCCGGAGACGTTGACGTTTGAACCGTTGAAGGCCGTGATGTCGCCGCCGATCATGTTCACGTCGATGCCGGACCACTTGGCGTTCTGCATCGAAATGTTGTTGAAGCTGTTGACGCGGACCTGGGCCTTACCTGTCACGTTGAACTCGGCGCCGCTGGAACCCGCATTGTCGCCCGTGAAGTTCGACATGGTCACGGCGGCGGAGGTGCCGAGTCCGTCCGCGCGGAGGGCGAAGGCGTCAGCGCCCGCGTTGTTCGCGGACGAGTTCTGAATCACGACGGCGACGCTCGCACCGGCGGTCCCGACAAAGTTGAACCCGGACGCCTTGGCGTTGTCCGCCTTCACACCGTCAAACCGGGCGAGAATCGACGATCCCGGTCCCGACGCACTGGCGTCGATCTGGTTCCGCGTGCTCGCGAACCCGTTTCCGGAAAAGGTCGTGTTGGAGATGGGAGAGACGTTCTCATAGGCGCCGCCGGTGGCCGTCGTCACTTTGAGGCCTTCCAGCGGATTGTTCAGGACCATCGCATTGGCCATATTGAGCCGCGCGATGGAGAACTTTCCGGGCGTGTTCGGCGATTGGGCGTTTGCCGTCACACCGACGTCGACGGAAATGCCCGCACTGGCGGTGACGTCGCCGTTGGAGTTGACCTGGACGTTGGACAGCGTGAGCCGCGCGTCGCCGCCCGTGTTCGCGCTGATGCGGATTCCCTGTGTCGCCGCATTGTGGAAGAAGGAATTCGAGATGGTCGCGTTGATGACCGCGTCGTTGGACGAGTTGAGGAGCAGTCCGGGGCCCGTGGTGGTGCCGTTCACACCGACGCCGGTCATGCCGAACGTCAGCAGTCCGCCGGGACCTGACTTTTGCAGGATCAATCCATCGCCATGCAGGGTGATCGGGTTGTTGAAGCCGACGATTTCGACGCTGTCGGTGATGGTGAGCGGGCCGAGCGTCAGGTTCATGACGGCGCCGCTGAACCCGGCCACGAAATTGATCGTGTCGGCGCCGGGATTAGCGTTCGCCAGCGCAATCGCCTCGCGCAGCGAGAGGTTGCCCGGATCGGTGTTGCCGTCGTTTTCGTCGACCAGCGTGTCGACGGTGTAGGTTGTCAGCAGCGTCCGCTGTTCAAGCTCCTGTGCGATCCAGGCGGATTGTGTCTGCAGACGCCGGTTTGCAGCACGGCGGCGCGAAAGGCTTCGTCCTGTTTTCGCGACCTGTCGGAACTGAATTCGTTGCTGAAACCATCGGAGCCAAGTATCGCGCACCATGCTAAATCTCCGGAACGCAAGGGGAACGCTCCCGGGAACAACCGTCGTCTACCAGTCGGTGACGACGTCATTGTCGAGAGTCGATCGTTGAATCAATGATGTCGGTAATGAGATGCTGAGAAGCGTGACGAAGTTGAATCGGGATATTCACTCCGTCGCCAACCGTCGGCCCCAAACCGAACGGTCGTGGGATGGCCGCATGTGGGGAACACGGCGACCCCCAGGACTCCTGGCAGGTTTTGGTCAATCGGCGACTGGGCACCCGGGGCAATTGGTCGATCAAGCGACTGACGTCCTGGCCCGACGTGCTTTATCGAGAATTGTCTCCCATTCGGGTTGAGACTGCGCGAAACCGGAGGGGACGGACGCGACAGTCGGCTGACCGTACGAGTCGGATTTCATTCCGCCGACTCGCAACCTTGAGGCATCGTGCCCGAATCAGGGGCTCCCTGCGCGCCGCAGATCATGCGGCATCCATTCGATCCTAAACGGAGTTCCCGATTCACGTCCAGAGTCCACAATAGGAATTCTGGACAAATTAAAATGATTGAAGTGACACTGAGGCCGACCCCGTCTGATTCCCTCAAGTGATTGATTCTGCCCGACGCAAATACAGCAGCCGGGGACTCATCAGCTCGCTGAGCCCACGGGAATTCTCGAACGAAACTGCTCTATCCGTGAAACGAACGGGGAACACATAATCCGCTTTGCAGACGACATCTCGTGACGGATGCCGGCCCAACGACGCGCGGCAGTTGCCACGACCGTCCACCAACGACGCGGCATCCCCCACGCCTCAACCGCTATAACTCACCGCCAAACGACGTGATTCATTCGTCGTCAACTCCTGACATTGCAACCCATCAACCGACCGCACGCCTTGTGTCGATACTCACCACAGCCCACACATCCATCGCCCCCCCGTTGCGGCGCGAGCGCGCCGATTGCAAACCGACCGTTTTCCCTATGTCTGTGGACCGCCATGATCGGGGAACGCCCTTGCGAATCCGCGATGCACATCTGGTGGGGATCGGGGGATCCGGTATGCGGGCGCTCGCGGAACTGATCCGCGGATTCCAGGTTCGCGTGACGGGGTCCGACTGCCACCTCACGCAGGACGACTTCTGGCAGATGCACCGTCGCGGACTCAGGGTATTCCGAGGTCATGCCGCATCGCATGTTCCGGATGACGCTGACGTCCTGATCTACAGTCCCGCGGTTTCGGCGGACAACCCCGAACGCCAGGAGGCCGCCCGGCGCGGCATTCCGCAGTTCTCACTGAGCGAAGCGATCGGCCGCATGATGAAAGGCCGCGTCGGCGTGTCCGTCGCCGGCACGCACGGCAAATCAACGACCACCGCGCTCATCGGCCATCTGCTGGATCTGGGCGGGAAAAGGCCGTCGGTACTCACGGGGGCCGAGATTCTGGGGCTTAATGCCAGCGGACGCGCGGGACGCAGCGATCTGTTGGTCGTCGAAAGCTGCGAGTACCGGCAGCACTTTCTCAGTCTGGCGCCGCAGCATGCCGTGCTCCTCAACATCGAGCCGGACCATTTCGATTGTTTTCGCACACTGCAGAACGCGATCGATACGTTCCGCCAGTTCGCGGCCAAGGTTCCAGATAACGGCACTCTGCTCGTCAACTATGATTCCGCGACAGCACTCGCGGCGGTTCGTGATGCTA
>JAHBXU010000182.1 GCA_019636315.1 Planctomycetaceae bacterium
ATCACGCAACGCGTGCATCACCGCAAGCCGAATGACGAGATACAGGAGCAGGAGTGAGAACAGTAGCGAAAGTAGCTGCAGGGCGGATGAACGCGGTTCTGTCACTATCCGGTGTGGTGGTTGCGCCGATCGGCCCGGTCGTTGCGGGCGCCTTGCTGTCGACGCTGAATGTGAATCTCGCGATGGGATCCTTCGCCGTGCTGTTCATCATCGGTGCCGTGGTCTTCACGCTCTTCAAGCCGATCCGCAATATCGGAAAGCCGGAGACCTGGGAGCAGGATCTCGTGGAGTGGCCGCCGCGGGCCGCCGACGGTTGAACTCAATTCGCTGCGATAGCCGCGGTTAGTGCTCGACTGTTATCCAGCGTCTGGCCGGCGGATAGACGTATCGCGCAATCGTCGTCGACGCCCATCCGGCCCCAAACCTTAGCTGACCCTGTCATCCAATTTAGCTTTGGACTGGCCGCGGCGGCGGTACCACTCATCACTCACGAACGAGATAACAACCGCCGCGATCGGTGCCCAAATGAGCGTCTGCCCCGTCCCGCCTGACGCGAGAATCAGCAAGAAAATGAGCAACCCAAAGAGCACGGCGATTATTGCTGTCTTCACCATTTCGTTCACAATATCACCTCTCAGCAACGAACTTCCCACGCCAAAACCGGGGCTGGCGGCGGCGCAAATGGATAGTTCACTTGCACGCAGTTACCGTGGGCCGCAGCGCTCTTGAACACATTCATATACAAGTTGATGACAATGTATGCGAGAGCCACACAGGCTGCTTTCGCCTGCCAAAGAGGAATAAATCCGCAAAGGACGGCGGCGGCTGCCGCCAGAGTCGGTTGGGTCGCGATCGACTTCGTCTCACTCTTCGTGTATTTCACCGCATACCCCCACCAAAACCAGGTGATAGTCGGGTCAGCCACCACCGGGAAAGTAATCCCCGGAGTGTTCAACTCGACAACCTGGACGAGGGTGTTCCCCTGCATCTCATACCGATTCGGTCGCAATAGAGGATCTATATCGTGTTTCTTCCTGCACACACCCACCGATTCTCAATCCCCCGATCGGCTTCTATTTCGCCTAAATCGTATGCCCGATTTATGTTCTATTTTATTATCCACTTCGGTTACTTTTTATCGTAGTTATGTTCCAATTTCTGCTAAAATATGACTATGGACTTCCCCTCCAACGCCCCCGACGCGTCGGCCGTTGTCGCCAACGTTTCGGGGTCGAAAGGGAGCGCTGCAGCCACCGATTCAATTGCGGATGCCGCACGCGGATGTGCACATGCACTCTCGGCCGCGATCCCTGCACGCGTGCTGCAACTTTCGAAGGACGATGATCTGCTGGAGGCCATGGCGGCGATCGAAGAGCTCGGACGGTACGTGGACGCGCTTCGCGTTGAGGCTGCCGCGGAAGTCGCCCACCGCTCAACTGGTTTTGTGAATCGCGCTGACGGTCTCGCGGCGCGCAAGGGGTGCCGCAACGCGGGCGAGCTCATCGAGCGCGTCACACTTGTATCTGGCACCACCGCCGCTCGCCGCGTAAGGCTGGGCCGCGAAACTCGCGTGGAACTGGCTGCGCCCGGCATGCCTTGCGCGGCCCGTTTTCGCTACGTCTCCGACGCGCTCGAATCGGGTTTGATCGGGCTGGATGCGGCATCCGCCATCGTGGCGGGGCTGGTCCCGACCTTTAGTCACGCGAGCATCGATGGTTTGAAGGCGGCCGAGGAAGAACTTGTCGCCTGCGCGATCGGAACGAGCGATCTCGTGCCGACGGCATGCACGGCGGACGAGATTCGCGACCAGGCGTTGGTGTGGCAGGCGTATCTGGACCCCGACGGGATGGAGCCGGTGGAGCGCCGCGCGTGGAACGCGCGCGGTTTCCAGTCGGGCACGCTCGTCGGCGGGCTCGTATGCGGTCGGTTCGCGCTCATGCCCGAGGTCGCGGCGAAGCTGACCCGCTTGTTCGACGCGTTCCTGTCGCCGCGCAGCAGTACCGAGTTCCGTACTGCTGAGGAGCAGGAAGAAGTCGACCGGGCCTCCGACTCGCGCACCCCTGATCAGCAGCGCCACGACGTCATCGCCTCCATGGTTGACCACTATTCGCGCAGCGATCAGGTGCCGAGGATCGGCGGTGCTGCGCCGACCGTGCTCGTGACGGTGCGCGCCTCAGATCTGGACAGCGGTTACGGCCGCGGCCACATCGACGGGGCGAAGGCGCCCGTGTCGATGCGCACCATCCGCCACCTGACCTGCGCGGGCGGATATCAAATGGTCTCAATCGACTCGGACGGCAGTATCCACGGGATGGGGTCGCCGCAGCGGTGCTTCACCCCCGCTCAACGTCGGGCGATCATGGCGCGGGATGGCGGTTGCGCGATCCCCGGATGCAACATTCCCGCCGCATGGACCGAGATTCACCACGTCGACCCAGCCGAAAACGGTGGCCCCACCGAAACTGATAACGGTGTCTTACTGTGTTGGTTCCACCATCGAACGATCGAAACGTCCGGTTGGCAGATCAAAATGATCGGCGGGGTCCCCCACATCAAGGCACCACCCTGGCTCAACCCCCGCGACGAATGGCGCCCCAGCACCAAATCCCCCACCATGCGACTCGACAATGTCGAGAAACACGCGGAGTGTGCCTAACCTCTAGAACGGGTCGCTCGACTCCGGCGTGATCGGCGGGAATGCTTGCGCGGCCGGATAGGTCGAGCGCGCCGCTCGGTTGCGTTTCTTTTCCATCCACCGGTCGTGATCACGCAACGCGTGCATCACCGCCAGCCGGATGACGAGATACAGGAGCAGGAGTGAGAACAGTAGCGAAAGTATGGGGATCGCAACCGCCAAAGTTGACGCACTGCCGACGATCTGCCAAAAATCATCCATGGTCCGAGTCTCTCAGGTCACACCCGGGCGACGCTACATCGCGGTCTGGCGGGAAAGTTTCACGTTCTGGATCCGGTAGAGACGCGCTGTCGCCAGTTGTCTCATGGACAACGATCTCAAAATCGTTCTAGAGTTTTGATACACGTCCATACGTGACGCCCGGCAACAAGCGTGGGTCATGGGCTTCGGTTCTACAACGCCGGAGCCAAGCATCGGCTAAAAAGCATGCGAACAAATCCTGACACTAGGAGTTCGCAACCATGACCGACTGCACGAAGATAAAGTACCCAAATCGCCCAGCTGCTATTCAGGCAATGAAAGCGATTGTTGCCGCGACCACAACTGAGCGGCCGAAAATTCCTCGGTCCATCTATCCATGTTCACGATGCATGGCTTGGCATTTGACGTCGCAAGAGCCAAAGGGGAAAGGGGCTCGGCGCTGGAATGCGGCGCTCCGCAGTTGAAACGGTGTGCCAGTTTCCGCTCCCCTTCGCGGCAAGATCCGATGCAATAGCTACTGTGTCTCAATTACGATTGCGACGTGAGCGAGCCACCAAATCATCGGTCGCCCATTTCGCGGATCCCGACTATCTGCGTGATTTCGAGCGTGGCCAGCATTGCCGCACTCCTCTTCTTGCTGTGGTCATTTTCTGGGCCAGTCGATGATGACGTTTGTGATGTCTACTGCGGGCCCACAATCCCGCTGGTGGCCGAACTGAGCCTATTTCTTGCTGGGCTGACGTGGCTCGTCGCTCTCGCAATGCTCTGCATCACACTCGCAAAACGAAAGTGGGCGCTGGCATCTATCGCTTCGATTGGTGTCATTGTCCCCGCTGTGTACTTCATCGCCCAATACGCCCTCACCCATTAGCTGGAATGCGGGGTCCCAATCGGTCGAGTAGGGAGTCAAATCCGCCCCATAAGGCTGGGGCCAGGAATTGACGCGTCCGGCTGAGATGTTTGGCACCGCGCCGACAGTGTCGGTAACCCTGCGCGCCACAGATTTTGACCGCGGTTACGGCCGCGGATTCATTGACGGGGCAAAGGCTCCGGTTTCTATGCGCACGATCCGCCACCTTGCGTGCACGGGCGGTTTTGAGTTGCTCTCGATCGACTCGGATGACAGCGTCCACGGGATGGGATCGACGGAGCCGCGCTTCACGTCCGCGCAGCGCCGGGCGATACTGGCGCGGGATGGCGGTTGCGCGATCGCCGGATGCACCATTCCCGCCGCGTGGACCGAAATTCACCACGTCGACTCAGTCGAAAACGGCGGCCCCACCGAAACTGACAACGGCGCTAGTCCTAAATACGACCGCCGGGAACTACAGACTTAGGGTGTTCGTCCGATAAGCCGAGCGGTGCACATGGAGTGTGCGATAGTGGCGCGTTCGGATCGAAAGCCGGGAATGTGTTGCTCGCAGAGGTACCGCGATTGAGTTCTTCGATCGCCCGCCAACTGGACACCCGTTGAATCCTTACTGCCGTCTACATGAATCGCCCCGGGTTTCTTAGAGACTCTGATTTGCCAAGTCCAGAACAAGCCGAACCGCCCGCTCCTTCAACTCAATCGGATAATGCTTAGTCATGACTCTCATCCCCTCGGGGATAAAGAGCCTCCACCAAACCCGGGGCGATTCAGCTTTCCTCGTCGCGACCGACTAGAAGACTCAGGCCTTCTTCGTTCGCCCTCAATGGGTGAGAGTTGTATGGATTTCCTCTGAAACCGAGCTGCGACCATACCGAAATGTGGCCTCCTACGTTTGCGGTGATAGGTCTCACGGTATCGCCCATGGCCATATCGCGGGGCTAGGTGATAGGGGTATATATACAAATGGCGTCGTTAACTGTGTGGGTAGGGCCGTTGTTCTCTGCCGGATCGACGTGGTGGATTTTGAACTACGCTGCGGGGATTGTGCAACCGGGGATCAGAAATCCGCCGTCGCAAGCAACGATCGCCCGGCGTTGGTGGGGGTGAAGCAGCGCTGCGGCGAACCGCGGCCGTGGATGCTACCGGTCGAGTCGACCGTGAGGAGTCGGTAACCGCCACGCAGCACTAACCTAGGGCGGCGTGCGAAAGGGAAACGGCAGCGGACGGGTTACAACCCCAGGAGCTTTTTCTTGGCCGCAGCGAACTCGTCGTCGGTCAAAACACCTGCCTTGTGTAGCTCAGCTAACTTGATCAAATCTTCGGTAGACCCTGAATTAGTTGAAGGAAGAGCAGCTTGCACGTACTCAATCTCCCCGGTTGGGTCGCGCGTAAAGTCATCGGTCCATTCACTGCCACCCCACCAACGGAATCGACCGTCGGGCTGCTGCCGCCAACGCGGTGGGGAGTCAGTGAGAGCCGCCTTTGCTTGCTCGATCGCCTGGGGCGCGTTCGGGTTGAGCGTGTAGTAGTCCGTCCAATGATCGCCGTTCCACCAGCGATGCCGACCGTCCGCGCGGAGCACCCAGCGTGCAGGATTAGTGCTCGGTGTTGCCACGGCTTGCTGGGCTCCGCCGACATTTACGAGTTGTGCGTTCTGTCCACCGTGCTCCGACATGGGATGCCCGCACGCCTTGCAGTTGCGCCGCGCAAGCGCGGTGATCCCGAGACTGGCGAAATCGGCGGTGCCGCGACCAATCGAACGGCCTGCCCCAGTGAACACATGACCGGTACACATGGCGCAATCACGACATGCGGTCTGAGCCCGAATTTTTGCTTTTGCCATGAACGGCCTTTCGAGGAGTGAAACCCGCGCACAAGGTTAGCGAGTGTCGAAGACTAAGGGAATGATCTCTCCCATTTTGGTTGCGACTTCGTCTCTTAGCTTGTGACGTGAGAAGTGACTCTACGTCGAACATGGGACGCACTTCAACAGTGAAGCACCCGTTTTTCTATGGCATTGAGTTGGATGGTCGGCGAAGCAGGGCGCCAGAACGCCGATCGGGTGATCCATGGTGGTGCTTTGATGTGCGGGGATCCGCCGGTCATCCGGATTTGCCAGCCGGACGTTTCGATTGTTCGGTGATGGCTCCGGCAGAGCAAGACACCATGGGTTGCGCTCCTTTGCCGGGCTGAGTGAAGCAGCCAACGTGACACTTCTTTGCGACTTGGAGTCCAAAACATGTGAGTTTAGTCAATTGCAACCGACGCTACTCTCCGGAGAATTCGGCCTTCCGCTTCTGCTGGAACGCAGCGAAGCCCTCGCGGTAGTCGGCGGTCGTGCGCAGGCGCTCCTGCTCGATGTTTTCGGCCGCCACCGACTCCCACAAGCCGACACGTTCATCACGCAACTGGGCGATCAGGCTCTTGCTCGCCAGGAACGCCTGCGTCGCACCGGATGCCGCGGCAGTCGCTTTGGCGCGTGCGAAGTCGAGCAACTCGGCATCCGGAATCGCGCGACTGAACAAACCCGCCGCCACGGCCTCCGAACCGGTCATGAGTTCGCCCGTATAGATGAGATCCAGGGCGCGATGCGCGCCCAAACGTTCGAAGAACAAAGCATGTCCACCCGAGTCGAGCGCAGCACCGAGAGTCGCGAACGGTGAACCGAACTTGGCGCTTTCCGCGACATACACGACATCCGTCGCGATCAGCAGGCCGAGACCGATACCCAGGCACGCACCGTGAGCCGCCGCGAACGTGGGCGCAGGAAAGTCTGCGAGCGCGCGCATGACCGGGCCGAACGAATCCTTCAAGAACGCGAGCGCGTCATCCGTCGCCGGATCCACCGCAGAAATGTCTCGTCCGGCACAAAAGGCGCGGCCCTCACCGCGGATGAGCAAAGCGCGGACACCGGCCGTCGACGCCTCCTGGAGGCGCGCGCCCAACTCGTCGAGCGCAGCAGTGTCGAGCGCGTTCAGCTTCTCGGGGATGTCGAGCGTGACCGCCGCGACGCCACCGGCAATACTCAAGTCGATCATGGGCGCTCCTAGCTGTCGTAGTTGACGGTGACCTCGTCGCTCGTGGGGTGCGACTGGCACGTGAGAATGTACCCGCGCTCCAGCTCCTCCGGCTCGAGCGCGTAATTCTCGTCCATCGACACCGTTCCGTCCACGAGCGTCGCCCGGCACGTGCCGCACACTCCGCCCGCGCACGCGAACGGCACATCCGGACGCACCCGCAACGCCGCATTCAGAATCGTTTCGCGCCCGTGCGCCGGCGTGTTGATGGATGCCGTGAGCCCGTCCAGCGTGAACGTGATCTTGCGCACGGCATCGCCCTCATCGACTACCACTGGCCGCCCGACAGAACCCTCCGGTCGGTCGGGCCGATCCGTCGTGAACAGCTCGAACCGCACTCGGTGGCGATCCACGCCAGCTTCCTCGAGCGTGTCCCGCACGAGTTGCACGAGCTCGAACGGACCGCAAATGAACCACTCGTCCACATCGCCCGGCCGCACGAGGTACTCGAGGAACGTGTTCAGGCGCTCAGCATCCAGCCGTCCCGACATGATCTCGGATGCCCGCTACTACCGCGTGAGCACGTGATACAGGGCGAATCGCGCGGGATACGCATCCTTCAACTCTGCGAGCTCCTCCAGGAACATCACGTCGTTCGCAGTGCGGTTCGAATAGATGAGACTGAACTGCGTGTTCGGG
>JAHBXU010000183.1 GCA_019636315.1 Planctomycetaceae bacterium
AATGGCGATGTCCTGCGATTTCGGACCCAGCTCCAGCACGCCGTGTTCGGCGCTGAGACTTTTGACGACCGCATCCGGCAATGGACGCCCGGTCGCCGTCCCGGCCATCTGTGGTGGGTGCACTTCCCATGCGACGGACTTCCGCCCGGCGTCGATGACGGCCCGCTCCAGACACGAGTGGCTGACAACGCTCACGACGAGCCGCAGTGCCGGCTCCAGTCCGACGACGCCGCACTGGTCGCGATAGAACGGGTCGGCGAAGACGCCGCCCCCCGCCTGCAGTTCGGTGATGCCGTCGCAGTCGGCGGAAATCTGGTACGAGCCGGTGCCGCCGGCGCTGACGATATCACAGCGGATGCCGCGCTGCAGCAGTTGATCTCTCGCTTCGGTGAGGAGTCCGAGTGCGGCAGTGATCCGTTCCCGTTTTTCCTCGGGATCTTCGATGCGCAGCAGGTGTCCTTCGTAGCCCATGACGCCGACGAGGGAGACACCGGGGAGGCGATCGATTCCGCGCGCGAGATCGAGCATGTCGGGACCGGGCCGGACGCCGACGCGGTTCATACCGAGATTCATCTCGATCAATACGCGGCACCGGACTCCTTCGCGCTGACACACGTCAGACAGCGCTTCTGCCTGAGCGAAGTGGTCGCAGCACACGATCGGATCGGCCCGGTGGCAGAGTGCCGCGACGCGCGCCAGTTTTTGCGGACCGACGACCATGTTGGCGATCAGGATGTCGCTGATGCCTGCATCGGCATAGACTTCGGCTTCCGACACTTTGGCGACGGTGACACCGATGGCCCCCGCCGCGGTCTCACGCCGCGCCACCTCGGGCGTCTTGTGACACTTGGCGTGCGGACGCCACTGCTTGCCTTTGGCGGCAAGGAACGACGCCATGCGATCGATGTTCGCCTCGAGTATTTCGATATCGACGCAATAGGCAGGCGTATCGAGTTCGGAGACATGTTGACCGGTCTGTGCTTGTTCAGGCATCACCGTAGACCTCGTTGGCGGCGGCCACACCGGCGCCGGCGGACGAGCGACCGCCTTGCGCTTTCAGGCACGCATCGAGCGCGGCAAGGAACAACAGGACATTCCGACGCGACGATGCTTCGCCCATCAGACCGATCCGCCATGTTTTGCCGGCCAGCGGTCCCAGTCCGCCGCCAATCTCGATCCCGAACTCATTCAAGAGCTGCGCACGGACCGCCTTGTCGTCGACTCCCTCCGGAATGCGGACCGCATTCAGCACCGGGAGACGATGGGATTCGGCGACGGCGTATTCAACGCCCATCGCTTCCAGTCCGGCGCGGAGCGCCAGATGGTTCCGGCGGTGGCGCGCGTGTCGGGCTTCCAGACCTTCCTCCAGCACGATCCGCAGCGCTTCGTGCAGACCATAATTCATGTTGATTGGGGCGGTGTGATGGTAGGCGCGTGACTTGTCGCTCCAGTAATTCCGGACCATGGTCATGTCGAGATACCAACTGGCGACTTTGGACTTGCGCTTGTCGATGGCCTCGATCGCCCGCGGTCCAAACGTGACGGGCGCCAGTCCGGGCGGGCAGCTCAAACACTTCTGCGTGCCGGAATACGCGGCGTCAATCTGCCAGGCGTCGATCTCGACCGGCAATCCGCCGAGCGACGTGACGCAATCCACCAGCAGGAGCGCCCCCGCGTCATGCACGATGCGGGAAACTTCCTCCAGCGGCTGCAGCGCGCCGGTCGACGTTTCCGCATGCACGATGCCCAGAACCTTCGGCGAAACCTTCTTGACGACCGCTGCGATCTCCTCCGGTGAGAAGACTTCGCCAAACGGGCGTTCGATGGTGGTCACCTCGGCTCCACAGCGTGTGGCGACGTCCGCCATTCGGCCGCCGAAGACGCCATTCACGCACACCACCATGCGGTCGCCCGGTTCGATGAGATTGACGACGCACGCCTCCATGCCCGCGCTGCCGGTGCCGCTGACGGACATCGTCAGCGGGTTCTTTGTCCGAAAGACGTCTCGCAGCATGGTCTGCGTTTCGTCCATGATCCGCAGGAAGTAGGGATCGAGATGCCCGACCGTCGGTGCGGCGAGCGCGGCCAGCACGCGCGGCGAGATCGCGCTTGGGCCAGGCCCCATCAGGATGCGGTTGGGAGGAGCGACGGGAGCAGGAACGTGGGTCATCTCAGATTCCCAATTCGTGGATGTGAGCGTTGACGATTGATGTCTGGCGTTGTTGCTGCGTTCGTCTCAGTGCGAGGTTCGCTGCTTCACCAGTTGGCTGATCTGTTTG
This sequence comes from Planctomycetaceae bacterium, assembly GCA_019636315.1. Taxonomy (GTDB): domain Bacteria; phylum Planctomycetota; class Planctomycetia; order Planctomycetales; family Planctomycetaceae; genus JAHBXU01. Next base: position 2,280 of record JAHBXU010000183.1, read on the forward strand.
AACTCCGGGACGTCGGAGCGTTCGCACCATTCAAACAGAACCGATTCGGTGGTCGTGATGACGGCTCCGCCGCCCGCCATGCGGTCGAGGGCGATGCGCCAGTCGAGTTCACTCCGGCTGCCGACGGCATCGGCCGGAATGAACACTTGAAATCCCGCGGCGAGGAGATCGAACGTCGTCTGGAGCACGCAGACGTGAGACTCAATGCCGGCGACGACGACTTGCGTCTGCATGCCAGGCAGGGAAGCGTTCCAGCCGAGGACGTCGGCACAGCTGAAGCGTACCTTGTCGGGAAGCGGGCCCAGCAGTTCGGCTAATTCGGGCGTCGTGCCTCCCAGTCCCTTGGGGTACTGTTCCGTGGCGAAGACCGGCGGCCCCAACAGCTGCGCTGCTTTCACCAGCGTCACGCAATTGGCGATAACCTGGGGCGATGTGGCGATAAACGGCAGCAATTTGGCCTGCATGTCGACGATCAGCAGGCGGCTGTCATCGCGCGACATCAGGTCGACGCTGCGCAGATACGGCAGAGAATGCTCGGGCATGGCCCGATGCTATTCGGCGTCCGGCGCGAGTGCAATCAACAAAGCCCACGGGTCGCCACCCGTGGGCTTGTCAGAGAGCAAGTTTCAAAAACGTCCGTCCGCTCAGCGAGCGTCCCACCACCAGCGGCCGACGGGGAGTTCCGGGGCACGCGATGATGCGGCCACACCAGCGAGCCGCGGTGAAGACTGCCGCGTGGATTCGTCCCGGACGACTGCGAGCAGGTCGGCCTGCACGCCGCCGGCGACCTGAACGACGACGTCCTTCCCATTGAACACACGATGATTGACGACCGACTCGCATTCGAGTGGAGCCGTGTATCGAACCGGCTCGTAAGCGCCGCCGGTGGCAAAGGCGCCGCGATCCCAATCCAACCGTTCATCGAGCCGCTCATGGCGGATGAGGGCCGCCACCAGCGCGAGGTCGAACACATTCTGCATGTCGGCGAAGATCGGATCGACGGCTGCGAGTTCGTTGTAGTGCTGTGTGAAGTTCGACGCGAAGAGCCGGTTCGTCGGTTCCGACTGTCCGGTCTGGACGCGTTCACCCTGCTCGGTCAGGAACTGGTTCTCTGACTGGCAGAGGACGGACGACCCGCGAATCTCGAACGCGTTGTGATCATCGGCATGGAGCACATTTTCGTACTTCATCGTGAGCCACCAGCGGAGGGCGTCGATCGCCCCGGTGGCTTGTGCCGGGTTCTGAGCGAGCAACTCAAAGTAGTCTGGGATATTCGCGACCGGCTCCAGCTTGCCGATGCCGATGAGCTTCATGCGGTAGTCGGCCTCGACAATCACGCGGGCGGCGCGGGATTCGGCAGGGACGCCGTAGATTTCGATGTCCTGACGTCCGAGCGTCTCCCCGAGCCGCTTGGCCCATGCGGCCGTCCGTCGGGAGTCGAGCGCGCCTTTCGCCTGCGAGGCTTCCACGAACTGCTTGAGGTCCTTGAGGCCTTCCTGCCGCGGATTGATCGAGCAGCCAAAGATGTTCATGCCTTCCGGCGAAAACGTGCGGAGCACGGTGACGAGGTCATCCAGTTGCAGCGTGGGATGTTCGCTTTCGATGCCGACCGTTTCACCAGCCGATGTCTGCTTCCAGCCTTCGGCCGGTCCCGCGATGACGATTTCGCCCTGCTCGGGATAGATGAAGACGTATTGAATCTGCGTGAGTCCGGCGAGCTGGAGCATCGACTCGACGACCGGTTGACCCGCGGCGAGCCGGTCGGCCACGGCACGTTCGAGCCGCGTGATGGAAACCATCCGCAGTTCGGACGGCCGGGCCATGTCCTGGTTGAGGTCAGCCTGGCGAGCGGTGGAGCCCAGCGCCTTCAGCCGGCCCGTGACTTCACGTTGAGAAAGATGTCCGAGCAACCCGCGCGGGTCGACCCGCACACCCGTTTCGTACGGCGTAGGCGATGGACCGCCAACGCCGTCGATATCCTCCCAGGGACCAGATGTGTTCCGTTGAATCAGATCGATGAGCGTGTCGAAGTCGGCCCCGGTGCCTCCGCTGAGGGACTGCTGTTCGGCCCGCTGCACGCGTCCCTGCGTCCGGGAGGACGCGGACGGCATGCTGCGCACGGTTCCGAGCGCCGCGTCGAAGTCGCCCGCTTGGATTTGTGCGTGCGCGATCTGTCCGAGCAGTTCAGACTGTTCCGCGACATCCGCACCCAGCGAGGCTGTGGCCCGGGCCGAACCAAACTCGCCGGCGGCGATCTGCTGTTCAACGAACTGGCGGCGTGCGGCGGCGGTGTCGACGCCCGTTTCGCCGGCGGCCGCCACGACGCCCATCAGCAACAACGGGACGCTGAGTCCGGAAAGGAATGGTTTCATCGGCATACTGGTCCCCTGATGGTCTGCTCAGGCCCTTGAGAGGCGGCGAATGGATGTCGAGGAGATTGGATCCGCAGATTGGTTCCCCAGGGGAACCGTTATGTCACCTGCGCCCAGCCCGCACTCGGGAAGGCACTATTTCTAGAATCGTCGTCGCGTCGAAGCCCGTCAAGCACATTCCGGCAAAACCTGCCTGTGGGCATGAAGACAGATCAAACCGTCGAAAGAACGGGCACAGCCGCTAAAGTGTCGTAAGTCGTGTGAAAGAATGACGCTGACGCCGCGCGGGCAAACTGTGACGACTGCGATCGCATCCAACCGCCCGCATTCTCTTCGCCCGTGTTGTATGCGCTCTGATTGGCCGGCATGAGTTCCCACATTATCGCCGGTCCGGCCCGGTTAGCCCCCCACCGCGGCCGAGGGAGACCAGCGACTGGCCGCCGGACGTCGATGCGTGTTCACGAGTCCATCGAGCACAACCAGTCCCGGGAAGAAGTTGGCCGAGGCAGTCTTCACACTGATCACGGCCCGCTCCTGATAGTTCGTCCAGAGGTAGAACCGGCCGTCGCGGATATCGAAATCAGTGACGGCGTCATAAGGGACGACCGTGAGCTTCGGACCGGAAAACAAGCGTCGCGGTCGGCTGAATTCCAGCACATCTTCACGGAACCACAATTCGGGGGTCCATTGGACGCGTCCCGACTGGGCGAAGGCGGCCGCCATACGACGGGCGATGTGCACCGAGAGTCGGTCGCGCAGCATCTCCAGTTCTTCATCCGTATTGTGGACCGTTGTGGAGAAGAAGATGCCGCGGCCCTGCTCGCGGGAACGGTCGGCGAATACGAGCGTATAGGTTGTGCCCGTATAGCGACCGTGCGAGCGATTGCGACGGGATTCGAACGAGAACACATCGACCTGCGAGAAGCTGAGCACCTGCCGTCCCGTCAGCGTGACGCGTTCGAGGCCGTATTCGTGACATGCAAATCGGATGCGGCGGACCCGCAATCCACTAATCAGGCACAGACCGCCGATGACCGCAACGAGACCTCCGACGACGGCGCCAATCGGCTCGCCGGCGCGGCTGGCGATCGCAATCACGACGATGCCAATCGTCGCAACGGCAATACCAAGGGCAACGATTAACACGGAAACCGCGGCGCCGGTCGTCCTTTCAAACAGGATGCGCCCTAATGGTCCGGTGGGCGATGCGAGTCGTGCGGCGAGAGGCCGGGGCGGTTTGCAATCGGCGACGTTCGACAGCAGCCGCTCGACGATCCAGGTGTTGCGGCCGGAGAGCGGCATGCGCACCACGGCGCGAGGCACGCCATCACGCCACACCCGCACTTCCTGACCGATGATCTCGACAGCCGAAACCGACTCGATCGGCAGGGTGAGCTGTTGAGCGCCTTGCATCACGCACAGCGACTGTTGATCGAGCGTCCAGTGTTCTCCTTCAATCGGCTCTCCGTGCGTCAGCCGCTCGACGGCGCGCCGCGTCAGGCGATCCCGCTGCGCTTCGATCCAATGATCCAGGGGGTCTCCGCTGCTGGGGGCCATGCGGTTGACGAGCCGCAACACGCGGGCACCATCGCTGGTCTCGACCCAGAGTCGAACTTCGCGTGTGACGGCGACCAATCGTCCGCCGGCATGATGGAGCGTGCGGAACAGCGCCAGGTCGGTGACTTGATCATCGCCAAACTCGAATTCGCCCTCACGATCGACGATCCGCATTCGCGAATCGTCCACTTCCAGCCAACGACGACCACGGCGAATCGCAGCCGCCGCCGCAAACGCCCAGAGTCCACAGCCGAGCGTCGCCACTCCAAAGGCGATCCCCGCCTGCGGCACGAGGGGAAACACGACTCCAGCGACCAGTAGACTGATCCCGCCCAGGAGAAACGGCAACCAGAACCACCAGACGTGGTAATGGGCTCCGACGGAAAGTCGCGGCGCCGAGTTGCTGCCTGTCTGGTCCACCGCTGCCATTGCTCCTTCGGACTCGACCCGTCGTGGGTTCCGAACCATTGCGCGCCGGCAACGGAGCGCGGCCGGGCGCGAATTCATGATCCCTTGATGATCGCGCATTCAGGGCAGTGCCGGCAAGCGTTTGAAGCGTCGGGAAGACAGAATTCGACGCGGACCTCGTCACACCACCCCATCGGCACATGGAATCCGGCGGTCCCCAGGCGTGCGCCGACGACACTCCACCAAATCCCAAGCCGACGGCAAAGCCGACCGTCAATGCGGGTCCAGTCCTGTTGTCTCGCCGGAAATGCAGAAGTGCATTCGACGCATCTCCCAACACCGTTCGACGGCAAAGCCGTCGGCTTGGGAGCGGGAGCTGCGTCATCCGTCTACGCCGGACAGCTTCCTGTCGCTTCTGGTACACGGTCGTTCTTCGGCCTGCTATAATGAGCGGGGGTGAGCTATTCAGACAATTGTCAGCCGCGGGCCGTGGTGCGGCTGCTGTGATACGGGTGGGAAAGCTATGCAAGTTTTGGTCGTGGGCCAGGGAGGCCGCGAGCATGCGTTGGCGTGGAAGCTGGCACAGTCGCCAAAGGTCAGCCGCGTGTTCTGTGCTCCAGGCAATGCGGGGACCGAAGCGGATGCCGTCAATGTTGACATCGCCGCCGACGATATCGAGCGGCTGGTGAAGTTCGCGCAGTCCGAGCAGATTGCGTTGACCGTTGTCGGGGCGGAAACGCCGCTCGTCGCCGGCATCGTGGACGCATTTCAAGCCGCCGACCTGCCGATTTTCGGCCCGTCCAAGGCGGCCGCCCAATTGGAGGGCAGCAAAGTCTTTGCCAAGGAAC
>JAHBXU010000184.1 GCA_019636315.1 Planctomycetaceae bacterium
CTTCTGCTCAGCGGGGTCCGTGCTGCGCTCCGCCTGTTCAAACGCGGTCAAAACGCGCCGGCGGATCTCCGTCGCCTGCTCAATCGTCTTGAGGCCGGGAGCATACTCCTCCCATTCGGGATGGCCGAAATAGCTGTGATTGGCCCCGCACGCCAGAATCAGGTAGTCGTAGTCGAGCGTGCCGAAATCAGTCCGGACCTGGCGCCGCTCCAGGTCGACGCCGTTCACCGAGCCCTGCAGCACGCGGATGTTCTTCTGATCGGAGAGAATGCCCCGGATTGGCGAGGCAATGTCCGCCGGGCTCAAGCCCGCCATTGCCACCTGATACAGCAGGGGCTGAAACAGATGGTGATTTCGCCGATCGACCAGCGTTACGGCCACGCCGGTCTCCCGCCGCAGTCCCTTCGCGGCATTCAGGCCGGCGAAACCGCCGCCTGCAATGACGACCCGCTTAACCTCGTTCATCAGAAACCTTGTCCCCATATCGTGGGAGTCGTCCCGGTCTTGAGCGCGGCCCGCATCGTCGTTGTTGAATCGACACGGGCGAAACGGGCTTGAGTTCGTTGTGGAATTTACCGCCCTGCCGGTTTTCGGAAACCATCGCCCCCGCCCGACCTACCTGAGCAGCCGTTGCAGCCGCTCGCAGGATTGGCCAAACTGAAGGAAGCATCATTCCCACAGATCCCGGTCGGGACAAAGGATACTCGCTTCATTATGAGTTCGGAACTGGACAAGCGACAGGTCGGCCCGTTCGAACTCGAACGGAAGCTTGGCGTTGGGGGCATGGGCATCGTCTATCTCGCCCGCTACCTCAAAACCGGCCAGCACGTCGCCGTCAAAGTCCTCTCCCCGGACCTGATGACCGATGAGAAGGTCGCCAAGCGTTTTGAACGGGAAATGGCGATCCTCAAGAAACTCAAGCATCCGCACATTGTCCAATACTACGGCGGGAGTACGAGCGGTTCACAGCGATTTTATGCGATGGAACTCGTCAAGGGGGGCTCACTCGAACAACTTTTGAAAAAGAAAGGCCCCGTTTCCTGGGAGCAGGCCATCGAATACGGACTGCAGATCACCAAAGCCCTGGAGCACGCCCACTCGGTCGGAGTCATCCATCGAGATCTGAAGCCGGCCAACCTGCTCTTGACGAGCAAAGGGGTCATCAAGCTCAGCGATTTCGGAATCGCTCGCGACACGCAAAGTACGGCCCTCACCGCGGCGGGCAAGACCGTGGGGACCATGTCCTACATGGCCCCGGAACAGATCACCGGCAAGCATCCGATCTCGGCGAAGACCGATCTGTACGCCTTCGGCTGTGTGCTCTTTGAACTGCTCACAGGCCGCACGCCGTTTCTCTCGGAGACCGCGCCGGAGATGCTCTTCAAGCATCTGGACGAAGATCCGCCTTCCGTCCGCGAGTACAACATTGATGTGCCGATCTGGCTTGATCAGCTCATCTCCGAGTTGATGGAGAAAGATCCGCAGGAACGCCCCTTCGATGCACTGGCCGTGCAGGTCAAACTGGAGGAGGTCAAACAACTCGTCGCCGAGCGAAAGAGCATCACCCAGCAGACGGCCGCCGGCGGCACGACGCTCAAGGAAGGCGACGCTGCCGTCACGAAGCTCTTTTCTGGGCCAGCAAAGAAACGAAAACGGAAAAAGAAAGACCAGGCGCCGTTCTATGAGCGCGTGTGGTTTCTCGCAACAGCTCTCGTCGCCGTGATTGGTGTGCTGGTGTGGGGCTTCTGGCCGAAAAGCGAGGAGGAGCGGTTCCAGGCGATTCACGCCGTGGTCTCCAAGCTGGAACCGAGCGAGTGGCATCGGTCGAAATCGGAACTGGACGACTATCTCGCGGACTTCGACACGGGCGGCGAGATGGGTGAAGCGCGGCAACAGCACATCGCGCAGGTGCGTGAGTGGGCCGACAATGTCGACATGATCCGCGAGGAGAACAAGGCCGAACAACGCGAAAAATCCGGGCGCGATCCCGAATCGCAGGCCGAGCGACAGTACATGGAGGCGCGGCAATTTGAACGCTTTGGCGACCGGCTCACCGCGCTGCAGAAGTATGAAGCCATGCAGCCGTTGTTTGAAAACGACGCGAAGGCGCGGCCGTTCGTCAATCTCGCGCGGCGACAGGCGCGGAAAATCAAGGACGGCATCGGCGGCGAAAACGACCCGGTGAAATTCGTCCAGGAACAGATCGCCGCGGCCGATCGGTTATTCTTTGAAGACAGGAAGCTCCAGGCGCAGAACCGCTGGCAGAGCATCGTCAACCTGTACCAGAACTCGGGCGAGCATCAGGATCAGGTTCGCCGCGCTCGAGCGCGATTGATCAGTCCCGAAGAAACCCTGATGCGCGAATACGTCGAGAATCCGCCGCCGAGCGAACTGGAGCCAGTCACCGAAAGGCCGGCCACGGAGACGCCACAACTTGCGCCACCATAACCATGTCGAGGGGGCAATGCTCACACCATGGCACTACGGTGTTTGAGCGGCATCTTGAGGATCTGTCAATTGTCGTTGGAACTCGGTTTCCATCGCCGTCCAGACGGCAGAAAGTTGCTCCACACGCTTTGGATTCTCGGCTGCGAGGTTATGCGACTCGGTCCGATCGTCGGCCAGGTTGTACAATTCCCAGGGATCTCCCTTCGCGGCGACGAGCTTCCAGTCGCCGTCGCGGAGCGCCCGATTGCCTTCGTGTGACCACCAGATCGGCGCGTGCGGCACACGCTGATCGATTGCCAGCGCCGGCACAAAACTCGATCCCCCAAGCTCAGGACCGCGCCGTGTGCCGCTCGCGCCGGTATGCGGCTTCGCTCCCGTAAGCTCCAGGACCGTCGGCACAACGTCAATGATGTGCCCCGGACTCCGGCGGAGTTCGCCCCGTGCGGCAATCCCCTGCGGCCAGTGAACGATCAGCGGCGTGGCAATCCCTCCCTCGTGAACCCACGTCTTATGACGGCGGAATGGCGTGTTCGACACGGTCGACCATCCCGGCCCCAGGCACAAGTGCGTCGCCGCCGAACCCGGAGGTGCTTCGGGATCGTGTCCATCACCACGGACCATAATCTCCGCACTGGCGCCGTTGTCCGACAGGAACACGATCAGCGTGTCTTCAAAAGCGTCCATCGCGCGGAGTTGGTCCAGTATGCGGCCGATCTCCTGATCCATGCGGTCCACCATCGCGGCATGGATCGCCATCTTCATCGCTTGAAACGCCTGTTGCTCGGGCGTGAGTTCCTTCCAATCCAGCGGCCGGTTGACCTCGCCCGGTCCGAGCTTCTCTAAAGCCTCAGGGAAGTGATACGGAGGGCCGACGTCGGGCTCGACCGGGGAAAGCTCCCCTCCGGCGATTCCCAGTTCCTGAATCCGCTCCCAGCGCTGGCGGCGAATCTCCTCCCATCCCACATGATAAACGTCCTTGTATCGATCGATGTCTTCCGGCGGTGCGTGCAGCGGAAAGTGAGGGGAGGTGAATGCCACGTAACTGAAGAACGGCTGGTCGGCGTGCGCATCGGCGTGCTCGCTCAGACAACGGATGGCGTGATCAGCGATGGCGGTCGTTGCATAGTAGCCGCTGTCACGGTCAACCGGCGGCAGCGGGCGATCGTCTTCGGTGTGCTTCTGCGGGCTGAAGAACCGGCTCTGATCCTGCAGGTCATAGGAACGGTCGAAGCCCGTCTTGAGCGGCAGACCGTCGAGATGCCACTTGCCGGAGTGATACGTCCGATAACCCTGAGGTTTCAGCAGCGCTGGCAGCAGCGGCGCCCAGTCCGGACGGTCGCCCCGCTTCACCCCTGGCAGATCATCCCGCCGCACCTGCTGCGCGTAGTAACCCGTGAGCAGCGCGGCTCGCGTCGGCCAGCAACGGGCCGTATTGTAAAACTGCGTGAACCGCAGCCCGTTGTTTGCGAGTGCATCCAAATGCGGTGTCGCAATCTCGCCTCCGTAGCAACCGAGATCCGAGTATCCCAGGTCGTCCGCGAGGATGAGCAGCACATGGGGACGTTCGGCAGCAATGGCCGGCTCCGGGAGCACAATGGTTGAAGCAATCCCCAGGAGCGCGATGGAATTCCAAGTCATGGAGAGACTCCCCGTTTCAGTCGTTCCAGGTTGACATCCCTCGGCCCCAAACTCCGGTTTAGGAACGCACGACCGCGAAACGTCGGTTCGCAAACGCGCGTTCCGAAGTCGGATCTTCGGGGCGCGAATTGTTTTTGCCGCTGATGACACGTGGATATCACCATCATCTCATCTCCGTGTGACTGTTCCTCCGCGTTGAATTGCGATCGTCGGCCGATCAGACGCTAAAGGATCAGTTCGGTGACCGGGTGGTGCTCCTCGACGCCGGTCAGGCGGACGTTGAGGCCGTTGGTCCGGAAGGAGAGTTGTGTGTGATCGAGGCCCAGGCAGTGCAGGAGGGTGGCCTGCACGTCGTGCACATGGACCGGCCGCTCGACCGGGTGGAAGCCGAAGTCGTCCGTCGCGCCGATCGTGATGCCCGGCCGGATGCCGCCCCCGGCAAACCACATCGTGAAGGCTTGCGGATGATGGTCTCGGCCAAGACTCCTCCCGAGCGCGGCACTCGCCTCGACCATTGGCGTCCGACCGAACTCGCCTCCCCAGATAACAAGCGTGTCTTCCAGCAGACCGCGCTGTTTCAGGTCGCGAAGAAGCGCTGCACACGCGCGGTCCGTCTGCTGGCACTGCTGGCGTAGCCCTCCTTCGACATCGCTGTGGTGATCCCAGGCGGCGTGATACACCTGAATGAATCGGACGCCGCGCTCGGCCAGCCGCCGGGCCAGCAGGCAGTTGTTGGCGAACGCGTGCTTGGCGTTCCCCGGCTCGGCGCCATAGAGCGCGAGCGTTGCGGCGGTCTCTTGTGAAAAGTCCATCAACTCCGGAGCGCGGCTCTGCATGCGGAATGCCATCTCGTAAGCATTGATGCGAGTGACGATTTCCGGATCGCCCAGGACGCCAAATCGTTGTTCGTTGAGTGTGCGAACCAGGTCAAGTGAATCGCGCTGCACCTGCACATCGAACCCCGGCGGATTCGAGACGTGCAGAATGGGATCGCCTTCGGACCGAAACGGAACGCCCTGATGCGTGGAAGGCAGGATTCCACTGCTCCACATGGCGGCCCCCCCGCTCAAACTGCCGCCGCTCTTGAGCACGACGAATGACGGCAAATCGTCGGCCTCGCTGCCCAGTCCATAGCTGAGCCAGGCCCCCATGCTCGGCCGGCCCGGAGTGCCGTTTCCCGTGTTGAAGAACAGCTGCGCCGGCGCGTGATTGAACAGATCCGTGTGGACCGAACGGACAATGGCGACGTCGTCCACCACACCCGCCAGATGCGGCAAGACCTCCGAAAGTTCGGCACCGCATTCACCATGCTTGTGGAAGCGAAACCGCGGCCCGAGCACAGCCGCGTCCGGTTGAATGAACGCGTACCGCTGCCCCTGAATGACCGATGGCGGTATCGGCTTCCCTTCCAATTCCTGCAGCACCGGCTTGTGATCGAACAGATCCAGTTGACTGGGGGCGCCGGCCATGAACAGATAGATCACCCGCTTGGCCCGAGCGGCGAAGTGCGCTGGTTGCGGCGCGGTCGGACGCGACGCTTCGTGCGCCGCCGCATGCATCGAAGGAGCGAGTCGATGCCCCAACAAGCCAGCGAGCGCCATTCGACCGACGCCCACGCGGCAGTCGGCGAAGAAGTGGCGGCGCGTGATTGTGTGGAGACGGTTGAAAGGTTCGACGGTCATGAGGGCTTCACGCGGGAGACGCAGGACGGAAACAAGGATGTCTAAAAACGCGGCGGATGCTGGACGATTCTCCTGGGATTCATGGTCTGTCGAGTCCTTGCTCGTTGCCAGGCGAGGTGCGGCATTCTCTCAACTCATATCGACTGCATTCGCTTTCATCCGCGGGTTCTGTCACTTCAAACCCTTCAGAAAAGAGACAATGGACTCAAGGAAAGCACGCAGGTTTGCGATCGCCCGTTCACAGCTATGGCTTGGTGATTGCCTCGTCGAGGTTCATCAACGCGCGTGCCACGAGAATCCAGGCCGCGTCGGCGGCGGACGCGTCGTCAGATCCTGCAATCACCGCGATATTCAACTCGCCGTTCTCAAGACGTTTCTGCTGTTCACGGTAAAACGAGAGGATCGCTTCGATCTCCTGCGGTTGTGGAGGGCGCGTTAACAGTCGCCGGAAAATGGCCGTCGCATGCTGTTCCGACGTCCCTTCGGGATGCCGGGGGGATGTCCTGGCCAAAGCCCGCGCCATTTCCAGGTACATTTCGTCGTTGAGCAGCGTCAATGACTGGAGCGGGGTGTTGCTGCGGTTGCGGCGCGCGATGCAGCTTTCCCCTGTCGGAGCGTCGAAGACCGTATAGGCGGCGAAAGGGGCCGTCCGCTTGCTGAAGGTATAGAGCGACCGACGATATCGATCTTCCCCCTCGGATGGAGTCCAGGCATCTTCTCCATAGGCCAAGGCCGCGACGCTCGCCGGTTGTGGTGGATAGACACTGGGACCATACATTTTCGGCGACAGCAGTCCGCTGGATTTCAGTAACGCGTCGCGGACGACTTCCGCATTCATCCGAAACCGTGGACCACGTGCTAGCAACCGATTTTCCGGATCACGCGACCACCGCTCTTCGGGGGCCTTCGTACTTTGCCGATAGGTTGCGCTGGTGACTATCAGCCGGTGCAGTTCTTTCATCGACCATCCGCGCGCCATGAACTCCACGGCGAGCCAGTCGAGTAGTTCCGGGTGCGACGGCGGTTCCGCCTGCGTGCCGAAGTCGTCACTGGTGGGAACCAGTCCGACTCCAAACAGAGCCTGCCAGGCGCGATTGACGGCCGCTCGTGCCGCGAGAGGATTGTGCTCGCTCACCAGCCATTGGGCCAGTTCGAGCCGATCAACGGGTGATTCCACGCCCGACTGCTCGAAGACCTCCGGCAGCCCCGGTGTGATGAGTTCACGCGGGCTGAGGTACTCGCCCCGATGATGTCGATACGTCGGGCGCAGGTTGTCGCCCGGCCGTTCCTGCATGACAAGCGACTGCGGCGAGCGCGGCAGGCCGCTCCGCAACTGGTCGATTTCCGCCCGGGCCGACGTCAGTTCCGGCGACTCCAGATGAAACTGACGATGCACCTCGTTGCGTTCAGCAGTGCTCCATCCCTCGGCAGGGCGCGAAAGCAGCGTCTCGACTTCGGCGGTCCAGGGTTTGGCGGCAATCGGTCCGGGCGCGGATGTCGAAGACAGCCGGAACCGCCCCAGACTGGCTGCGAAGTGACGTTCGAACAGCAGTTCGATCGTCAAGGTCTCTCCCGAGGAGAGTGGTTCAGCAAACGTGACGACCAGTTGGCTGGCTTGGCCTTCGCGTCCCGACGTGGACCAGCCGGTCGAGCCGTCGCCGTCCAGAA
>JAHBXU010000185.1 GCA_019636315.1 Planctomycetaceae bacterium
CGGTGGCAGCTGGCGTTCCCGTGGGAGACGATGCCGATCTTCGGCCGCCTGTTCGTGGCGGAAGGCGGGCAGGTGTCCCCCGAGTTCTACACCATGCTCGTCACCATGCACGCCACGGTGATGATCTTCCTGGTGATCATCCCGGTGCTGGCCGGCGCCTTCGGCAACTTCCTGATCCCGCTGATGATCGGGGCGGACGACATGGCGTTCCCGGTGCTCAACATGCTGAGCTACTGGTTCATGTGGCCGGCGATCGCCTGCTTTGGAGCAAGCTTCTTCTTTGCCGGTGGGCCGGCGGCCGGCTGGACGAGTTATCCGGTGCTGTCGGCGATTGCTGAGGCATCGCCTGGGTCGGGGACGGCGCAAACGTTCTGGCTGCTTGCGGTGACGTTCGTTGGTGTGTCGTCCATGATGGGTTCTGTGAACTACATGACGACGATCATCAATATGCGGGCGCCGGGAATGACTTTGTTCCGCATGCCGCTCACCATTTGGGCCATGTTCATTACGGCCATTTTGCAGGCGTTCGCCCTGCCGGTATTGACCGCTGCCGGATTCATGCTGCTGTTTGAACGAACACTCGGGTTTACGTGCTTCATTCCCGGCGGACTGGTGGTGAACAATGCGGCTCCGACTGTGGGTGGCGGGCAGCCGCTCCTGTGGCAGCATCTCTTCTGGTTCTATTCGCACCCCGCAGTGTACATCATGTTGTTGCCGGCCATGGGCATGGTGAGCGACATGCTGGCCTGCATGAGCCGCAAGCCGATCTTCGGCTACAAGCCGATGGTGTATTCGATGGCGGCGATCGCCGGCCTGGGCTTTATCGTCTGGGGCCACCACATGTTCACGTCGGGGATGAATCCGGCGCTGGGCATGACGTTCATGGTCTCGACGATGATGATCGCTCTGCCGAGCGCTGTGAAGGTGTTCAACTGGATCGGCACGATGTGGGGCGGCCGACTGCAGTTCAATACGATCCTTCTGAACTCCGTCGCTTTCGTGTCGATGTTTATCGTCGGCGGGTTATCGGGCATCTTTATGGCCGCGGTGCCGGTCGACATCTACATCCACGATACGTACTTCATCGTGGCTCACTTCCACTATGTGCTGTTCGGGGCGACGTTGTTTGGCGTCTTCGGGGCGATTCACTACTGGTTCCCCAAAATGTTCGGCCGGACGATGAATGATACGGTCGGCAAGTGGCACTTCCTGCTGACGTTCATCGGTTTCAACGGAACCTTCTTCCCCATGCACCTCCTGGGAGTGGCAGGCATGCCGCGCCGCTATGCGGACCCGTACCTGCATCCCTATCTCGAACATCTGCTGCCGATGAACCAGTTCATGACGATCTGCGCAATCATCATGGGGTTTGCTCAATTGCTGCTCTTGGGCAATTTCTTCATCAGCATGTTTGTCGGCAAGGGGTGCTCCGACAATCCGTGGCACGCGAACGGAGTGGAGTGGGATACGCCTTCTCCTCCAGGACACGGGAACTTCGCCAGTGTGCCGATCGTGTATCGCGGGCCCTACGAATACTCCAATCCAGAAGCCCCGAATGGCCAGGACTACTGGCCTCAGACGGATCCACCGCCGCCCCGGAAGGGGCCCAGCGGGCCGTCGCCCACGGGCCACTGATGTTGAGAAGGAAGTATGGCGGACACACGCTCAGGAATGATCACAGGATGATGGCGTGTGCAGTGCCGCATGAAGCGCGCTTCGGTTTTGCAATTGCGTCCTGAAAGTTCAGATGCCTGATCACACCATTCATCCCTGGCTGCACCGCCTGGCGGTAAGCACGATCTGCGTGGCCATGATCACGCTGATCGCGGGTGCGCTGGTCACCAGCAAGAACGCCGGGATGGCATTCCGCGACTGGCCGACGTCGGACGGCCACGCCATGCTCACCTATCCCTGGCTAACGGACTTCGCCCGCGACCGCGATAAGTTTCTGGAGCATGGTCACCGCCTGGCGGGAGTGTTGATCGGGCTGTGGTCGATCGCCCTGGCGGGAGCCGTTTTGTTCTGCGAGACCCGGAAGTGGGTGAAGTGGGCCGCATGCGGCGTGCTGGTCGGCGTCATCTGCCAGGGGATCCTCGGCGGCTTTCGCGTCTGGTTTGACGAACGCGGCCTGGCCCAGCTGCATGGGGCTTTTGCGGCTTGCGTGCTCTCGCTGATGGCAGTCGTGTCGGTCGCTCTGAGTTCCGGATGGGAACGCGCAAGGCAATTGCCACCGTTGCCAGGGTTCAACGCCGCGCCGATCTGGGCCCTGCTGACAACCGCCGTCCTGGCGCTGCAGTACCTGCTGGGGGGAATGATTCGTCACGGTGGGACAGCCCTTCACGAGCATCTCGGATTGGGAGTTCTTGCCTTGCTCGTGGTTGTGGTGAACACCGTCGTGGCGACGCGAAGCAAAGTTGTCTGGGTCCGTCGCTCCGCTTATTGCCTGCAGAGCCTTGTGTTATTGCAGGTGATCCTGGGCGGAGGGGCTTGGGTCACACGGTTCGGGTTCGGACCGACGGGCTACGTCGCCGTCGCCGATTCGATCGGGCAGATCACTTTTCGTACGGCCCACACAGTGCTGGGGATTCTGGTCTTGATGACGGCCGTCGTGCATGTCGCCCGGACCCAGCGGATTGCCTGGGTGGGTCGTTTGCAGGGCGATGCTTCAACACATGCCGCCTTCTCCAGACAACTTCCCACAGCGGGAGGTGCCGCATGAACTCGGCCGCCGCCCAATCGACCTGCAAAACCGCCTATTCCGAAAGTTCGGCCGCGGAACCGGCGTACTCGCTCTCGTCACGCGCGATGGATGCGGCACTCCTGTCGCGCCTCGCGGACTATGCCGAGCTGACCAAACCTCGTATCTCCATCATGGTGCTGCTCACCGTGATCGTGGGATATACGATGGGGTGCGAGGGGAACTGGCAGCTTTCGGTCCTCCTCTCGACGCTGTTGGGCGTGAGCCTGGTGGCGAGCGGATCGAGTGCGCTCAACCAGTATCTGGAACGCTTTAGCGACGCAGCGATGCCCCGTACGGCCGGCCGCCCCTTGCCGCGCGGAACGCTTTCGCCCTGGGAAGTGGCTGCGTTTGGCATTGCGTGCGGTTTGTCGGGCACGGTGTGGTTGGCGCTGACGGTGAACATGCTCACCGCATTGCTGACATTGGCGACGTTGCTGCTTTACGTCGCAGTCTATACTCCGCTGAAACGCCGGACTTCCCTCTGCACGGCAGTGGGGGCAGTCCCCGGGGCACTTCCTCCCGTGCTGGGCTGGGCTGCGGCTCAGGGAACGCTGGATGCGGGCGCTTTCTCATTGTTCGCAGTGTTGTTTCTCTGGCAATTCCCGCATTTTCTGGCGATTGCGTGGTTGTACCGCGAACAGTACGAGCGAGCCGGATTGAAGATGTTGCCGAGACACCGGTCGCCGCGGATCGTCGGCCTGTTGGCGGTGACGTATGCCGTGGTGTTGATTCCGGCAAGTTTGTTGCCGCACGCGGCCACACTGACAGGCGACCTCTACGCGGCAGCGGCCGTTTTACTGGGAATTATCTACCTTGCAGGTGCGGTGCTGTTCGCGGTTCGTGAGTCACGATCCGCGGCTCGCGGCCTGCTGTTTGTGTCGCTGATTTACCTGCCCTGTCTGTTTCTCGTGATGACCTTCGACCGACTTCGGTTGCTGATGTAAACCCACCGCGGCACCGGGCAGGTCCGCATCATGCGAATGTTGAAATCTGATCACTGAGTCCCGACTATCGACAACTTCTGATGTCCCATCACGATTCTCCGACGCCGTCCCTGAAGATGGGCTTGCCGATTTCCAACAGTAAGTTGGGAATGTGGCTGTTCCTGGGGACGGAAATCATGTTTTTCACGGCCTTCATCGGCACGTACATCGTGCTGTACTTCGGTTCGCCGGGATGGCCGACGGACACGCATGTCACGCATATCAATGTGTTTGCCGGCGCGACGAATACGTTCGTGCTGATTCTTTCGAGCTACATGGTCGTCGTCGCGCATGAAGCGATGGCGCAGCGCAAGTTCGACAAGGCCTATAAGGCGCTGACGCTTACATTTGCACTGGCGTGCCTGTTTCTCGGGATTAAGGCGTACGAGTATTACGGCAAGTTCGAGTACAACATCCTGCCGGGCCGCATCGCCGAGACAGATTCGCAGGCCATCGACATGGCCGTGAAAGAAGTGGACGCATCGGTCAATTCCTGGTTGAACCAACTCGTGCCCGGGGACTCGCGGGCGGATCGGATTCATGTCAAACGCGCGGCGGCACGCGGATATCAATCTGCTGAAAGCGATCTGGCCGCCGTCGATTCTCAGTTGACGGAAGTGAAGACCCAGGCCGCGGCGGCGAGCGGGGCGCAGCGAACCGCATTACGAGACCGACAAACGGAACTCGAACGACAACAAAGCCTCTACAGCGCGCTGATTGCGAACAAGGCGGAACTGGCCAACTGGGTCGCGCTCGATGATGCCGCAACCAAGTTCCGGGACGACGTCTCCGCGAATCGTTTGACCATGGCACAAACGGCGGATCGACTCAAAGAGCTTCAAGCGAACGCGGCATTCGCCCCTCATCTGGCGGGTGTGCATCTGCCGCATCCCATTCCCTATGGCAACCTGTTCGCGTCGATGTACTTTTTGATGACCGGATTCCATGCCGTCCACGTGATCGTGGGCATGATCCTGTTCGCGTTCGTGCTGACTCAGGGATCGCGGCTGAACGAGAAGTGGACCGATTGGGTTGAGAACAGCGGTCTCTACTGGCACTTCGTGGATCTGGTGTGGATTTTCCTGTTCCCATTGCTGTACATCATTCCCGGTTTCGATCGGGGCACT
This sequence comes from Planctomycetaceae bacterium, assembly GCA_019636315.1. GTDB lineage: Bacteria > Planctomycetota > Planctomycetia > Planctomycetales > Planctomycetaceae > JAHBXU01. The sequence goes on from JAHBXU010000185.1 coordinate 4,851, forward strand.
CCCGGTCATTAGAACGCGGGATCCATTTCCTCTGACGATCAAACACTCGGACACGGACCGATGGCGTATCAAGAGACTGCCGATGCTCATCACGAGCCTCATCATGTTCACTACAAGCTGATTTTTTTCGCTTTGTGCGTGTGTACTGTGATCTCGGTCGCGCTCGACATCATCCCGTTGAACCGGCGGCTGGTGGCATTTGCGGTCCTGGCGGTCGCAGTCGCCAAAGCCCAGTACGTCATGCGGTATTTCATGCACCTCAAATTTGAAGGGGCATGGAAGTATGTGCTGCTGCTGCCCACCGCCATCCTCGCGGTCGGACTGCCGCTGGCGCTCGCACCGGACATCGGGCTGCACTATTACACGCCAGACGTTCCGCAGGTGAGGGCAGCCGCCCAGGCCGAAGCATCGCACGCCGAGGGAACGCATGACGCCGGCGAGGCGGAATCGCACGGCGGCGAGGCGCATTGATGTCTGCGCCGGCGATTCGCGTCGAAGAGGTTTCGTTTTCCTATGGAGAACGGCAGGCGCTTCAGAACGTCTCGTTTGTTGTGCAAAGCGGGGAGATCTTCGGGCTCCTTGGTCCGAACGGCGGGGGCAAGACGACGCTGTTTCGCCTGCTCTCGACGTCGCTCCCGGTTCAGGCGGGTTCGGCGTTCGTGTTTGATCATAACCTCGCGTCGCAGCCGGATGCCGTGCGTCGCGTGATTGGCGTGACGTTTCAGTCGCCCAGCGTCGACCCCAAACTGACGGTTCGCGAGAACCTCATCTATCAGGGACACTTGTACGGATTGACCGGAGCGGCACTCCGAAAGCGGGCCGACACCCTCCTGACTCGACTCGGCTTGCAGGACCGGGCCAGCGATATCACACAGACACTGTCCGGTGGTTTGAAGCGGCGTGTCGAAATTGCCAAGAGCCTGCTGCACGAGCCTCGTATCCTTCTGCTCGATGAACCGAGTACGGGACTCGATCCGGGAGCGCGACACGATTTGTGGCGATACCTTCACCAACTGCGGACCGAGTCGGAAGTGACGGTCCTGGTGACCACGCACCTGATGGAAGAAGCCGAGCGCTGCGACCGTTTGGGATTGCTCAATCTTGGCGAACTGGTGGCGCTGGGCACCCCCGACGAACTGCGAACTTCCGTTGGCGGCGACTGCATCACAATTCGCACCACCGCAGCCATCGGCGACCTGCAGAGGCGCATCCATGACCGCTTTCATGTGGATGTCCAGGAGATCGACGGGGCCCTGCGCATCGAACGGACAGACGGACACGAGCTGGTGCGCGATCTTGTGTCAGCATTTCCGCAGGAGATCAAATCGGTTTCGTTCGGCAAACCAACGCTCGAGGACGTGTTCATCCAACGCACGGGACACCGGTTCTGGGACGAACAATCGCGGATGGGCAACTGAACGACTTGAGCACTAACTGCAGCCAGCGGCGGAATCGCCAGCGAGTATCATGGAAGCGTCGCAATCCCCACTGACTTCCCAGCAACACCAAAAACCATACCGATGACGAACGGCATGCTTCTTCCTGTCTGGTCATTGACGCTGCGTGAGCTGGTGCGGTTTGTGCGGCAGCGGTCGCGGGCGATCGGGGCGTTTCTCCAGCCGGTGATCTTCTGGGTGCTGTTCGGGACGGGATTCTCTGAATCGTTTCGGATGCAGGGTGTTGAAGGTGGGCCATCGTATGCAGAGTTCTTCCTGCCCGGGATTGCCGCGATGATCGTGATGTTCGCCGCGATCTTCTCGGCGATTTCGGTGATTCAGGATCGCAACGAAGGCTTCCTGCAGGGCGTGCTGGTCGCGCCCGTACCCCGGACGGCGATTGTATTCGGCAAGTTATGCGGCGGGACGTTGCTCGCCGTGTTACAGGGACTGCTGTTTTTGGGGCTGGCAGCCGCGCTGCACCTGGCGGGGCTCGTCCCGGATGTGCGGTGGAATCTATCGTTCGGGAGCGTGGTAGGAACAATCGCGTTTCTGGGGTTGATGGGTTTCGCCTTGTGCGGCCTGGGCTACATGTTCGCCTGGCGGTTGGACTCGATTCAGGGATTTCATGCCATCATGAGCGTGCTGCTGTTCCCCATGTGGCTGTTATCAGGTGCATTCTTTGAGGCGCCGCAGAGCGGCTGGCTGAAGTGGGTGATTGCGGCCAATCCGCTGACGTACGGAGTCGCGGGTCTCAAGCGAGTGATGGCCAGCGACGCGGCGGCCGTGGCCCATCTGCCATCGATGGCGCTCTGCGTCATCGTGTCGGTCGCCTTCGCCGTTGTCTGCGTCGGCATCGATGTGGCGATGACGCGGAAACAACGAGTTTCGAATTGAGGATCGAGCGTTGAGAGTTCAGAGGTTCGGGATTTCGGGATTCTGGTGCGTGACGGCGATGGTCGTCGTGGCGGTCGGGGGGCCTGCGCTATCCCTCGGTGACGATTCGACCTCACTGCATCCGACGCCAATTGTCCTGGAGCCGTCTGACGCGGCTGACCCACCGGTCGTGTCGCTTGATGGGGACGCCGCGTCTGTCAGCATCGAGCCGCCCCACATCGGCCCGTTTGAACTCATTGATCAG
>JAHBXU010000186.1 GCA_019636315.1 Planctomycetaceae bacterium
CCAATCCGTGTCCAGCAGCTCGGCTTTCCCACACAGCCGGGAGCCGAACCGCCGACCATCGCCGACTACACCTACCTGACGCTGAAGACGAACCTGGGCCTGAAGGATCAGGACTTCGCGATCGGTCGGTAAACCCGGTTCCTGTCGCAGTTGCTCAGGGCAGGACGGGGCGTCGTGTGGGGCGCAACAGGTGGCAGGCCGCGATCGTGAGTTTGATGCGTTTCGACAGCTCGATGCGCTGAGAAAAAACGTCGTAATCGCGACGCTCGATCGTTCGCAACAGTCGGCCGTAGATGCCGATCATTGATGCCAGGATGGGACGACCGGGACGCGCCAGGAGAGGATGGAGCGCGGCCCCCCGTTCAAAGTAGCTTCTGGCCCGTTGCACTTGAAACTGCATCAGTCGGCGAAATCGCTCATCCCGGACACCGTTGCGCAGGTCGTCGGCGGAGTAGTCGAACCGCTGCAGATCCTCGCGCGGCAAATAGACTCTGCCGACTTGCGCGTCCGCACGCAGATCGCGCAGGATATTGGTCAGCTGAAACGCCGTTCCGCAGTCGACCGCGCGGTCCTTCGCTTCCGTATCGGTAAATCCCCAGATGTGGATGCAGCTCAGGCCGACCGCTCCCGCGACGTGATAGCAGTAGTCCGTCAGCTCCGTGAACGTCTCAAAGCCTGCGGGATGAAGATCCTGTTCGACTCCTGAAATCACCGCGCGCAGGTAGTCGGCGGGGATCGCATGGCGGCGTTGCATGTCGCCCACAGCCGCGGCCGCCGGATGGGTGGCGGGTTCGCCCGCGAGAATGGATTCGAGTTCTCCGCGCCACGACCGGAGTGCCGCCTGCCGTTGCACAGGCGATCGACTTTCGTCGTCTCCCAGGTCGTCTGTCACGCGCATGAACGCGTACAGAGCGCACATATCGAGAAACAGCGGCTTGGGCAGTGTGAGAAAACTGAAATAGAAGTTGCGCCCTGTTCGTCGCGCAAGCCCGCGGCAGTAGCGGAACGATTCAGCGACGGCGGGATCCATGAGCGGTTGTCAACCTGGCGACGCAATTCAAGAGCCGGACATCTCAGCACGAAGTTGAGAATTGTCAATACGTCGTCACAGGTTCGCAGAGTCGGGCATGGACTTGCAACCCGACCGAGAAACTCGATGAGCGTCCGCCGGCCATCAACGACCAGCTGGCCGCGGCCAATCGAGAAGCGACGAATGGTGTTTACGGCGAGTTCTCGGTCGCCTCGTAGTAATCGTCATCAGCAATGTCGGGGATGCCGATCACCAGGACGCGCATGCGGCCTCGCGCGCCGTGGATGACTCCAGGGGGAATATGCACAATCGAGCCGGCCCGCACAGAGTGGTCGGCCCCGTCCAGTTGAACGGTCCCTTGTCCCTCAAGGACGTAGTACAGCTCGGTCGAACGGAGATGATAGTGCGGCTTTGCACCGTCGATATCCACGGCATGCGCCCAGGCAGCCGGATGGAACGTCGCATCCTCGTGGCTGATGAGCCGGTCGCGCCAGCCGCAGGCGCTCCGCTCGCGAGGGGCGTCGCCTTCATGCCGGACGAGTATGCCATGCGCCGTCGACGTCGTTGGTTCAACCGAGTTTTCCATGAGGACGAGTCCGAAATTCGGGGGAGCGGCAGATTCTCGCCGCGCGTTCATGAGAGCGCCAACCGGGGCCGTGATCAACCCTCGCAAGCGGCGAGAAAGTGTTCGATGGCCGCGTTGACGGGGGCGGGTTGCTCTAACGGGGCCATGTGACCGGCATCCGCGATCTCGACGAAAGTGGCCCGCGGCAGCGCTTGCGCCACTTCGCGCATCTCGCTGGGGGGGGAGATGGCGTCGTGTTCGCCGGCGATGAGGAGTGCGGGAAGTTCGATTTTCGCAAGACGGTCCGTGACGTCCGGACGATTCGCCATCGCGCGCGACGCGGCAGCAACCGACGTGGGAGACGTGCTGCGAATCATGTTTTGCGTTTCGGTGATGATGGCCGCATTCTGCGCGCGGGTCTGAGGGGCGAACAACTTCTCCAGCATGCCGTCGGCGAGAAAGGCCGGGCCTTCCTGGAGAACGCGGAGAGCTGTCTGTTCGCGGGTGCGGCGAGCTGCTTCGTTGTCGGCGGCCGCGCGCGTGTCGCAGAGAATGAGCGAAGCCAGGCGATCGCGGTATCGCTCGACAAACGCCCAGGCAATGTAGCCCCCCATCGAGAGGCCGCAGAAGCTCACCGGTTCGGAAACACTGAGCGCGTCAAGGAGTTCTGCCAGGTCGTCGGCGTATGTCGTCATCGAGACGGGCTGATCCTTTACCTCGCTCTTGCCGAAGCCGCGCAGATCGGGGGCAATCACACGGTGCGTTGCGGCGAAATGGTCAATCTGCCCTTGCCACATCGTATGGTCGAGGGGAAACCCGTGGACGAACAGCAGCGGCGGGCCGGAGCCGCAGTCAACGGTGTGAAGTTCGACGTTGCTTAATGGGATGCGGTGCATGAGTGCGATGCAGAAGCGGGAACAGCGAACAGCCATATTCGGCCGCGAGCCAACGGCGAGCGCGGCGCGACGATGTGGGGACTCCTGGTTGGTCGTTTCTCCTCATGTGGAGATCGCGATCACGGTGCTGAGGATTCGAGATCGGCAAACACCGTTTCGTGGCTGGGTATGGGTTCGCCTCTGCGCAGCGCGGCGACGGTAGCCGGGTTGACAAGGGGAAGCAGCAGCAGGGGAGCGATCGTGACCACGCCGGCGACCCAGAACATCTGTTCGTAGGAGAGGGCGAGGCCGTCGCGAAGCCATTTGACCAGCCAATTGCCGGCGACATGCCCGGCATTGGACAATGTCATGTAGACGGTGAACATGGTGGCCGCAGCGCTGGTCCATGAAATGTTCATGGCCATCGAGAGGAATCCGACCGATCCGATGGCCAGCGCGCCTGGATTCAGGATGAGATAACCCGCCGTAAACCAGGACTGCGACCAGAGGTGAGGGCAACTGGCGAAGATGATGTGCAGGAGCCCATAGGCGCCGAATCCGAGCAGCATGACCTTCCTTCGCCCCCAGCGATCGGCGATGTATCCGCCTGCTAACGCACCGCCCAATTCCGTCGAAACGGCCAGACCCGACACATAGCTGAAATCGAGATACGTCCAGCCGAGCTGTTGTGTGTACAGCGGCTTGCTGATCACTTCGACGATGCCCCATCCCACGACATGAAACAAGCCGTAAACAAACAGCGCCCACGTGGTGACGAGTGAAAAACCACGCCGCAGTTCGCGGAACATCAATTCCGGTCGACGAAAGCTGCCGACTCCATCCATCCCCTGGGCCTGGCCCTTGCTCCACGGGAAGCGACGTTCCCCCGGACGCTCGAGCATGAACAGGGGAAACATCATGATGCCCAGCAGCAGCACGAACTGGACGAGGATGGCCGTGGGCACACCCCAGCCCAGACGATATCCGTCTCCCCATGCGATGACCTTGGCCATCACAGTGGCGCCGATGGCTTTGCCCAGCAGCTTGGAACCCCACATCAGGCCGTTCACACGCCCCTGCTCGGCGGGCGGGAGGATATCCACGGCCAGTGCATCGGTCGAGACATCCTGGAGTGAAGCGAAGCAGTTGTGGATGAAAAACATATAGCCCAGCGACGCCACAAATTGCTGTGACATCCCCCCGTCGCTCGCGGTCGTGCCCAAGGCGCTGCCGAGGTCTCCGAGCCACAGAATGCCCAGGAGCGTGACCGCCATCATGAACTGTGATCCGATGATCCACGGCCGGCGCCGCCCCATGGAACGGATCGTCACGGTGTCGATGACGGGCCCCCAGACCAGCTTGAAGGTCCACGGCAACAGGACAATGCCGGTCAGCCAACTGACATCGGCGACCGTCAATCCGCGCTGCGTGAGGTAGCTCATGAGCGCCGTGACCATGAACCCCCAGGGAATCCCCTGAGCGATATACATCGCGCACAACATGACCAGGCGTTGCCGCCAATCCTGAGAAAGGGCCATGGGCGAATCCGATGGGTGTCCGCGAATCGGGCTGCAGACGCCTGCGCGGCGTCATGGGAGCACTGAACGCCCGATCCGAATCGTATCTGTCAGCCGCCGTTTGCTGTCGCGCGGCGATGGATATTGAACCACAATCGGACAACCGGCACAAAGGCACGCGATTCGCAAGTCGCGTTGTGGGGGCGATCGCCCAGGAGGGAATGCCTCTTGTCCCGCGCGGAAGCTGTTCCCAACCGACGACTCCGCCGGCGGTTAGGGGTTCGATGATCGAGTCGGCACGATGGTGTCAAGGTGTGGTCCACCGCGATCGAACTTCACCCAGCACGATGCCGGCAACCGTTGTGTTGCCGGTGTTCCCGCGATCAGTTGGCGGAAGGGACAGGCAGGATCTTGCGGATTCGGACCGTGCACAAGTCGCCGCTGCTCCCCTCGCTGAGCGTGCACGTCAGCACAACGATGGCCGCTTCCTTCGTTTGCGTTACGGCCAGCGTTCCCACCAGTCTGGTCGGCGATGAGCCGTCCACTTTGATCCCGCGGCGTTCGAGCGACTTGACCAACTGCTTTTCCAGCGTGGTGGAAGTCAGCGATCGGAATTTTCCGCTGACCGAGACCGTCTGGAGCCCAGAGATGTTGTACGGCTCCAGAAAGGTCGCCATCCGCTGGGTGATTTCCTCCGTGACGATCTGGCCAATTCCTTCATCCACAAGGGCGGTCACTTCGTTTTCCGCGTGTGCCGCCTGCCCGGTCACCAGGCCGAGAACGAGCAGCCCGCAGGCCAATCGAAGGGTTGATCGCATCCAACAGGTTTGCAACGGGGAAATCATAGCCAAGTCTCCGGACCAGTCGTTTCTGCAGGGAAATGGTTCAGCCCGATCAGGCTTTCCCCTGTCCAGCGGAAAACTGTCACGATTTGCAACAGGTTCTGTTCCCGAAAAAAGCATCGCCGGAGTCAATTGGCGGAATTCGCAGCAGTCCTTCTCGATCGAGCCCGAATCTGGCTCTCCGCGGCCTCGCCTGTCTGGCAATAGATGGCGGAAATTCGTTCCTCCTCGCCACGTAGCCGCGCTGTGTCACGGCCCATTGACCGAACGTGCAGCGGGAAATAAACTTCTGGCGTGAGAGCAGCTGCAGAACGTGCGTCGTTGCAAGGAAGTGATCGGACGACGTGCAGACGCTGCCGATGGAGCGCGTCCTTCGCGCCTTTCCTGTAAGAGATCGATGTCGCCGGCGAACAACGAGGACTCGCCCTGCCGCACTTTCGACCGCGGTCTTCCTGTCGCATCGTCCTATCAAGTAGTCACGAACCATGGAATTTCTTGACAGTATTGGCGATTTCCTCAACTCGATCACGGCGTTTGTCGAGCGGTGGATTCGCAAGTTGTTCGGGTCGTCGAACGAGCGTGAGATTCAGCGGATCGGTTTCATTCGCGACAAGCAGGGGAATGATTCCATCCGACCCGGATCGGCGTTGGAGCGAATCAACCAGCTCGAGCCGGAACTCGAACGCCTGTCCGACGGCGAACTCCGGCAGACCGCTGAGAAACTGCGCGCCAAACTGGCCGACGGCCAAACGCTGGACCGCCTGTTGCCGGAAGCGTTCGCCGCCGTCCGCGAATCGGGCAAGCGCTATCTGAAGATGCGTCATTACGACGTGCAAATGGTCGGCGGGTACATCCTGCATCAGGGCAAAATCGCCGAGATGGTCACCGGCGAGGGCAAGACGCTCGTCTCGACGTTGCCCGCATTTCTCAACGGCGTTGCCGGCCATGTGCACGTCGTGACCGTCAACGACTACCTCGCCAAACGCGATATGGAATGGATGGGCCCCCTGCACATGGGGCTGGGCCTGACCATCGGCGCCATCCAGGCGAATATGAGGCCGCAGGAACGACAGAAGGAATATGCCTGCGACATCACCTATGGCACCAATAACGAGTTTGGCTTCGACTACCTCCGTGACAACATGAAGCCGATGCGGGAACTGCAGGTGCAGGGGCCGCTCGAATACGCCATTGTCGACGAGATCGACAATATTCTCATCGACGAGGCCCGGACCCCGCTCATTATCTCCGGGCCGGCATATGACGACGTTACGAAGTATCCCAAGGCGGACCGGATCGCCCGTCAGTTGCAGAAGGAGGTGGACTTCGAGATCAAGGAGAAGGAGCACACCTGCCACCTCACCGACGAGGGAGTGCGGCACGCCGAGCGGTTGGCCGGCGTCGAAAGCTTCTACACCGCCGGCAACATGGAATGGCCGCACCTCATCGACAACTCCCTCAAAGCGCACCACCTCTACAAGCTCGACGTCAACTACGTCGTCGAAAATGGGGAAGTGGTCATCGTGGATGAACACACGGGGCGCAAGATGCATGGCCGGCAATGGAGCGACGGTCTGCATCAGGCCGTCGAAGCCAAAGAGGGGGTCAAGATCAAGGAGACCACCCAGACCCTCGCCACCATCACCCTGCAGAACTACTTCAAGCTTTATCAAAAGCTTTGCGGCATGACCGGTACGGCCATGACCGAGGCGAACGAATTCTACAAGATTTACGGACTGGATGTCGTCGCCGTTCCCACCAATCGCCCGATGCAGCGCGTCAATTTCCCGGACGTCATCTATCGCAGCGAACGAGAGAAGTGGGACGCCGTCATCGAGGAAATCCGCGAGGTCAACAAATCCGGTCGGCCCATCCTCGTGGGAACCGTCTCCATTGAAAAATCGGAACTTCTCTCCAAGAAGCTGGCCAAGTACGGCATCGAGCACAAGGTCCTCAATGCCAAATACCACGAACGGGAGGCGGAGTTCGTCGCTCAGGCCGGGCGGCTGGGAGCCGTGACCATCGCCACCAACATGGCGGGCCGCGGCACCGACATCATCCTCGGCGGCAACCCGGAACACATGGCCTGGGAGGAACTCAAACAGCAGAAGGGCTACGAAAGCCGCCTGGAGGTTCCGAAATCGGAATGGGACTCCGCATCCAGTCAGGTGGCCGAGCGGGAAGGAATGAAATCCGAAGGACGCAAAGTGGCCGAACTGGGCGGTTTGCACGTCATCGGCACCGAACGTCACGATGCCCGCCGCATCGACCTGCAGCTTCGAGGCCGGTCGGGCCGGCAGGGGGATCCCGGTTCCAGCCGCTTCTACCTGTCGCTCGACGACGATTTGATGCGGATTTTCGCGGGCGACTGGGTCCGCGCCATCCTCACCCGGCTGGGCATGGAGGAAGGCGAGGCCATCGAGAGCCGCATGGTCTCCAAGCAGATCGAAAAGGCGCAAAAGCGCGTGGAAGAGCGGCACTTCGAGTCCCGCAAAAATCTGCTGGAGTATGACGAGGTCATGGATTTTCAGCGGAAAGAGGTCTACTCCTACCGCCAGCGTATC
>JAHBXU010000187.1 GCA_019636315.1 Planctomycetaceae bacterium
GCCAGTGTTTCCGGGTCGTCGTCACCAAGCTGCGTTTTCGTCACTCCGAGAGCGTGCTCGTATAAGGGCGTCGCCCGTTCTATTTGATCGGCTTTCTTGTAGCACTGGGCCACATTGCTCTCCAGCGAAGCCGTGCGGACGCTGTCTGGGCCCCAGATCTCGCGCGAGGAACGGAGCGTGTTCTCCAGCAGCTGTTGCCCTTCCTGTGCCGTACCCGCCCGGCTCACCAAAATGACTCCCAGCAGTTGGATCGACGCGAGGGTGTCGTTGTGCAGCACGCCGAAAAGACGCGTCTGCTCGGCGACGGCCTGTCGCGCCAGCGGCTCGGCTTCGGCTGCTTTCCCCATGTCGTCGTAGAGATAGGCAAGCTCGTGCGCCGATAGCCACGTCGCGGGGTTGTCCACGCCGAGTGCCGCGCGGCGCATCTCGAATGCCCGCCGAAGACATGGTTCGGCCAGATCGAGTTTCCCGGCGGCGCGGAACGACAGCCCAATCGTGTTGAGGACCTCCGGACGGGTAGTCGAGTCCCCATCGAAGGCGACGTTCGTGTTGGCGATGGCCTTATCGATGAGGGCAAGCGTGCGCGTCCGTATCGCCTCGAAACTCCCCGAGGGTTCAAGGGCAGAAATCACTTGTCGCGAGAATTCCTTCGTCCCTTCCGCCCTTCGGTTACTGGCTTCGGCGATTACGGCTTGCGCCGCCGCTCGGCTCAGGGCGATCACCGTGCTGGAGGCTCCGGCGGCGACCGCGATCAACACGATCGCGCTCGCGATGATGGCCGTCCGGTGGCGACGCGCTAACTTGCCAAGCCTATAGATTGTGCTCGGCGGCCCCGCTTCAAGCGCTTCTCCATTGAGATACCGTTGAATATCCTGTGCCAAATCCATTGGCGTGTCATACCTCTCGGCCCGGTCTTTGCGTATCGCCTTCAGGGGTATCCAGTCCAGCTCACGCCGAAGTTCCCGCGACAGCTGCTCACGCTGGGTGTGGCGATTTGTCGCGAGCATCTTGGAGTCAGCATCCGCGATCGTGGACAGCCGCGTGCTCGGCCTCGGCGGCTCCTGCTCCCGGATGATCCGGCAGATTGCCAGCAGCCCGCCCTCGCGGAGCATCTTGGCGTCAAACGGCAGGAGCCCCGACAGCAACTCGTAGAGCACCACGCCCAGCGCGTAAACATCCGTCCGCGTGTCCACGTCCGTCGCGCCCATCTCGGCCTGCTCGGGGCTCATGTACTCGGGAGTGCCGATCAGTTTGCCGTGCTCGGTGAAGATGGTCTTCTGCGTCAACGTGTGGCTGACGGCCTTCGCCACGCCGAAGTCGATTACCTTGGGCACCGCCCGTCCTTCATGCACTGCAACGAGAATGTTCGACGGTTTGAGGTCACGGTGAATGATCCCCTTGTGGTGGGCATGCTGCACGGCCTCGCAGACCGGGATAAAGAGCTGAAGCCGCTCGCGGATGCTGAGCTTGTGCCGATCGCAGTAGGCCGTGATTGATTCGCCGGGCACGTACTCCATCGCGAAATAGGGTCGGCCGGAAGGGGTGGCACCCGCGTCGATGACCATCGCTACATTGGGATGGTTCATCACCGCCAAGGCTTGGCGTTCCTGCTCGAAGCGGGCCAGGATCTCACGGCTGTCCATGCCGGGGTTCAGGATCTTGAGAGCCACCTGCTGGACAATCGGCTCACGGCGTTCAGCCAGCCAGACCATCCCGAATCCGCCCTCGCCGATTAACTCGAGCAACTTGTAAGGGCCGACCATGTCGGCGGGCTTCTCGCCCGATGGGAACATGGGCGGTGGAGCGCTGGATTCAGCTGCCGTCGGGGCGTCGATACCGCTCAGGTCCGGTGTGCCATTTGGGTTATTCCCCGAAGCGCCCATGCCAAAGCATACTGCGCGGGTCAATTGATCACTCTTTCGATCAATGCGAGGGAAACACCGCGGAAGTCGACCTGAGTTCCTTGGCAGCGCATGCAAGTTTGTCTTGACCCGCTTGCCAGACAATTCCGCTAGCGGATGCTGCCGGATGTTGTCGCGAGCGTTGCGCCATGTCTTGAGACCCTGCTCGAAAAGCCGTTGTACCCCGCGCCTTGGAACCGGGTTGCCAAGAACCGCTGACGCCCAGGAAGGGAACGTTCGGACACGGCCGCGGGTTATGGCGATTCCGGCTACTCTCGGCCGATGGCGCGCAATCGCTACAAAGTCCAAGCGTTTGATGTCGTCGGCGAGAACTTCGCGGGCGAGTTCCTGATTCTGTCTTCACTGCACGGCCCGTTGTCGATCGGAACACGCCGCCAAAACAACATGCGCGTTGGCGACCGGCTGGAGCACCACGAGTTTGAAATCGTGGGTGAAACGACCGTCAGGTGGACGCGTTTCGTTGAGACCGCGGCGAATACTCCGCTTCACAGAACTGAAAGTGGTCCGGTCAACGAGTGAATCTCTACTGCGGAACATGCCAGGCATTGGTAGATGCCATCTCGCGGCGCAAGCCGGGCTCCTGTGAGAATTCGCATAAAAAAGGGCTAATCTGGTGGCTAGGGGGGGAATTATCCAGCAAATTGGGATTGAGACTCGCGCAGCCCATATCAAGGGGTGTCATCGGAGAATCAGCAATGTCTATTGCACGCCCGACGATTGCGATGTTGATTGATGCGGTTGGGTTCATCCCGGGTGCCAGTCAGTGCTGGGTGGCGCTTGGCGACTGGCTGATCGGTGACTGAGCGCGCATGGCGCGGCCCCAATGCAAAATCATGAGTGCACGCGGCTGATCTTCGAGGCCGGCTCGTCATCGCTTCAAAATGTGCGACGCACGCGGGGTGGCCCCTGAAGGATTTTGTCTCGAACGAAAATATTTGCTGCCTGCACTTCAGCGTCGTGCCGTTCAGACGAAATAGGTGGTGGCTCCTCCGAGCGGGCCGCACAGCGTGGGGCTGAGTTCGAACATCCAATTCTACGGGCACAGCAGCGCGTTGTACGCGACGACGAAAATGCTGAAGTCGGCATCTTCGACCAGCCCGTCGCCGTTCAAGTCGGCGGGGCATTCCGCCGTCATGGCTGGGTCAAGACAGTCAAGGATGTCGTACGCCACTACGAATATCGAAAAGTCGGCATCGTCAACCATCTGGTTGCCATCGATGTCACCCGGACACATTCGCTCAATCGAAGTCACGTAAATCTGATACCCGGCATCGAACGGCGCTGTCGTATCGAATTGAGCAAAGACGCCGTGCAGCCGCACCAGATCGCCGGTGGGAATGTGCCCCAGCGTGTTGTTCAATCCGGCGGCAATGGCAGTCGTGGAAACCCGGACAGAGATGCCGCCGTTTTCGTAATTCGCGATGGCGAATGAACCCGGCTGATCAAATACATAGTTGTCCACGCGTACGAATCGGCTTTCCAATGCTTCGGCTGTTGAAGAGCCGTCCGCGAAATCTGCGGCGGTTACTCGCAATTCCGGAGTGGCCGCCGAAGCCCCTGACGGTGTTACGGTGGTCACGTTGATCAACTCGAAGAGCCCGTTGTAAACACTGACGGTCCCGGTCAGTCGATCGAGCAGGTTTCCGGATGCGGTTGCGTTCAGAATGTTCTGGACCATCGCGTTCGAACCGAACACGGTCAATGCACCGGTAGCATCCTCGATCGTGATCGACGCGTTTGCGGGGTCGTTGATCATGTCAATCCGATTGGCAACCCGCGCCGCAATGAGCGTGGCTCTTGACCCGGGCGGTGTGGTGCGTGCCGCCTCCACCGAACCCCCTGGGTTGTTCAGCCCCGTCCAGCGGCTCACAAATTGTGTCCAATCGTCGCTATCAATGTCGCCGTCGTTATCGAAGTCGAACGAGTCCCGCGACTGCGGTTGGGGTGGGTAATAACCGGGTGCGACCCAGGGGCCGCTGAATGCCGCCAGCAATGCGGAACGATCCAATGCATCCACTTGGCCGTCATCGTTGAAGTCGCCCTTGGCGCTTGTTACCTCGATTGGAACACTGCATGTCAGCCCGCCGTTCGTTACCACCAGGGTCGCTGTGCCGACATGCAGCCCTTTGACCACACCATCCGCCGACACGCTCGCAACCGAAACCTCGGTCGTCGCTGGGGTTGACGAGGAACCCTTCAGCGCTACCCCGTTCAAGATCGAATACGTCGTACCGAGCGACGGATGGTGTACATCACCAGTCAGGCCGTCGTCAAATACTCCCTGCACGTTTGTGACTCCAATATCGTGTGACTTGTTGAGCGAAAAGCCGCTGCTGTCGGGGCCAGTTGCGACCAATTCAACCAGTGTGGCTTTCGGTAGCACATAGATCAGGCGCGTTGTAGGGCAAGAGCCTGCGGCACGAGTGGCAAAGCTTGGTGAAGGCGACGGAAGCGCACGGATCACAAGCGGTCCGATGAACCAAGAGGGGACGTTTAGAGTGGCGTTCCAGTGCGCCACTATGTCTGACCCGACCACCTCGATGTCGGGGACTGGAAGCGGCATCGACACGCCGATGGATGGCGCCTCAAGTGTCATTCCGGTCTGTAACAAATTCGGATTTTTCTGAACTATGTCCACGTTGACTGCCGCGCCCGGCTGTGACACCATGCCCTCAAACGGGAACACGAAGCTCACATTCGAACCGAAGAGATCCATGACGGGCTCTGTGCAGCCCGTGTTTGAGAGTGCCGGAAGCGTCTGCGTCGGGAATTGATTTCGGAAAAGCGAAGCGCCTGAGGCGGTATCGGCTGACGCATCCAGCAGGTGCCGAGCCCACAGGTTGACTTCGCCGCTTGGGTTTTCATGCACAATCGGAAAATGCCAGCTTCCGTCGCCACCGAATTCCTTCACATGACTGCCGACAAGCCCCCCGCGCTGACTCACCGCGCTCGACACAAGATCGTTCGGTCCGCCAAAAAACTGCGAAACGGGCTGGAGGCACGAAGCTGTGGATGCCCAAGTGCGAATCAGGTAATAGTCCGGAATTGTGCCAAACGCTACGTACCACGCGATGAGGAACGCCGGGAGTGACTTTGCGATTTCGGGTGGAGATTCGGAGAGGAAAAGGTTATCGCGTCCGCCGATGCCCACGATCGTGTGAACAGGCAGCGTCACCGGACTCACGTGCGCGTTCATGGCAGACAATGCCCGGCTGTCGGTTTGAAAGTCAAACACAAGGCCGCAAGAAGTGCATCGGCCGTCGGTCTCGGGGTCGTCAGTGTTTGGCCCGTCGGTGAAACACGCCGCTATTTTCCCGGCGGGGGTGAGGAGGTTGTCCGGTGTCAGCAGCGAGTCGGCGATCTGCGAGCCCCAGTGAGGCGTGTTCACAGTGATGAGTTTGTGGATATCGCCGCGTTGAAAATTGTCGTCGCGGAGGTAAAAAGTCGGCACCACCACATCGCCATAATCAAACTGGTTGAGTGTGTACAAGCGGGCCAAGATACCGCCGGTGCTGTGGCCAAAAACATCCGCTTGAGTTGCTGCGATTCCTTCATTGCGAAGGCGTGCGAGCGCGCTATTGATGAACTTCCCGGTAACGCCGAGGTTCGTAATCATCGGCTTGTCGTGTGTCGTGTGCCAATCGGCCAACTCAATTGTGTACAGCGGGTCATGAATCATGGACCACTGGAAGTCCTGGGGAAAGCCCTCCATGCCGTGGATAAGCACCACGGGTGGGCGGTGCAGTTCGAGCGAGAAGGTGCGCGGCGACGGCCACTCCGGCATGCCTTCGTATTCAACCGAAAAAGTGACCCTGAGTTCTCTGGGCTTGCTGTGTCCCAGGAACCGATCCTCGGGTTTGATAGCCCGGACGAAATCGAGGGGAGCGGTGACAATTGCGAAACCGCGAAAGTCGTTGGTGCCTGGCATTTGCTGGAGATCGACCGTTAGAACATTGGCCGGTGGCAGATTCTGATTCTCGGAAAATGGGTCGGATAGTGTCGCGCTTTCGGTTGGTCGCGGTGGCGCGACATCGTCCGGTGCGAATACCTCGAATCGGACCTGCCCCGGTGCGTGGTAAATCGGAGTGCGGATCAACAGTTTGGTTACGCCATCCGCGACGAGTCCCTTGCGTTCGTCTCCGCCCTCCCAGAGCCGTTCGACTAGAGGTTGCTGGGTGTCACGAAAATAAATGTTGTTGAAATCAACAACGCGGCCGAGACTGAGATTTGCGATCCACGCTTCCGGGTTTCCATTGTGTGTGCCATTTCCACAGAGCGTCACGCCGTCGGGTGTCATCGTCACTACTTCGGTTAATACCCATCCCGTCAGATCAATGCCGAGCGATGGGAGCAGTACGTTCAAGTCCTGGATTCCATTTGCCGCTGTCCAGAGGAAAGCGTGATCGGGACCACTGATCATGCTCGAACTGCCTGCGATTGAAGATCCGTCGGCCCCAATGCACCATGGAGAGCAAGCCGTGCCAAGTGAACCAATGCCTTGCATTCCGCTCGATGTAGTCCATCGGAAAGCCAAATAATAAGATCCGTCTGAGACCCAATCTATACCCGCCACTACCTCGCCGTCGGCACTCATGGCGGTCGCCGCGCTCCCTGTGCCGTTCAGAGTTCCCAAGTCCTGAATTCCATTTGTAGAGGTCCAGCGAAACGCGCGGGAGTAGTAAGTCCCCCAAGGTTGACACGCACCAGCCTGTCTGGAGCCGGTTGCCAAGCCTGCGCTCTGATCTTGATCCGAGGCCAACCAGTACATGCAGCCCGCAGTTCCGGCGACTGCTGCTCCGTCGAAACTCATACCACTAGTGACAGAATAATCTCCGTCCAAAGTACCAAGCGCCTGCATCCCGACGGACGAATTCCATCGATAGGCGAGACCGATGGCGTGATGCCCTTCATACCTTGCGTTGATCGCCACCGTCATGCCGTCGGCGCTGACAAAACGACCGACGCTTATGCGAGGACGATCGGCAATGAGATGCAAGTCTTGGATTCCATCCGAAACGCTCCACCGGACGGCATGATTCTCGCTTGAATCAGAAGGGCGCGCCCATCCGACGACGGTCATTCCATCGGCACTGATCGCATCGGCTGCGCTGTAGGATCCGCCCAACGTGCCCAAGTCTTCCATTCCACTGGAATCGCTCCAGCGAAAAGCGTGATGAGTATTGGAAACGGAGAGCGCCGCTTGCCCGACGACCGTTAATCCATCAGGACTAATCGCATGAGCCCGGCTGGAGATTCCTCCCAACGTTCCCAAGTCTTGCATGCCGCCCGTCGAAGTCCAGCGAAACGCGAGAGTGTCGTTGTTTGCGGATGTCTAATCTCCCGCCCTCGCCAAGCCGTCGGCGCTGATGCAGGAGCCATTCGAAACGGTCGATGTCGATAGATCGGAAGAGCGTCGTGTAGGGAAAGAGTGTCA
>JAHBXU010000188.1 GCA_019636315.1 Planctomycetaceae bacterium
GGGGATGTTTTGCCAAAATCGCCAATCGGGGACAGAGCGATTCCGCTGTCTTCCGCCAAGGTGATGCCTTCTTCGCTGAAGTCCAGGGAAATCC
Organism: Planctomycetaceae bacterium; assembly: GCA_019636315.1. GTDB lineage: Bacteria > Planctomycetota > Planctomycetia > Planctomycetales > Planctomycetaceae > JAHBXU01. The sequence continues at coordinate 95 of JAHBXU010000188.1, forward strand.
CGCTGTCGGCCGGCGCTTCGAGAGAGATCCCGCTCTCCGCGGCGAGCGTCATGGAGCTGTCTTCGGTGAGTGCGATGCCGCTCTCGTCCGAGAGCACGACCGACCCGGAATCGTCGCTGCCGCCGAGATCCACGGCGACCGCCGATTCGCTTGAGCGGACCAGGGCGATGTCGCTGTCGGACGCGTGCTGATCGGCATCCGAGAGATCGACAAGCTGGACATCGCTGTCGCTCTTGGCGCCGACCGCATCGGCGACGAGCCGCACATCGCTGTCGCTGCCCATCAGTCGGATGTCGCTGTCGGTCCGGTCATTGGGACCGGGGGCGAGTGAGATATCGCTGCCGGAGTCGTCCCCCACCAGTTTGACATCGCTGTCGGTATCGCCCTTGCCGCCTTGGGGCGCCAGCGTGATGTCGCTGTCCGGCTCAATCCCGCCGACGATGCGGACATCGCTGTCGCTGTCGTCTTCGACCATTTTGACATCGCTGTCGCTGTCATCGTCGTCGAGAAAGTCGACGAGTTTCACATCGCTGTCGGAGTCAGGTCCGATACGGACGTCGCTGTCGGAATCCTTCGCGATCCCGCGCCGCATTCCTGAATCACTAATGATGCCCGAGTCGGACACGAGCCGCACGTCGCTGTCGGATGAACCGCCGGCGAAGATCGGCGTCTCCGGATCAGAATCCGCTTGGCGCTGGCGGGCGAGAGTTTCGACGTCTTCCGATTTGAACTTCCAGTTCCCACGATCCGCAAATCCGCGGATTTCCCCTTTCTCCCGCATACGGACCAGCTCGTCCTTGGAGATTGCGAGCTGAAGTGCGGCTTCTTCGAGCGTGAGATATTTCTTAGCCATGGATGTGCGGTTCCCCAGCGATGGGACTCAGCGACGTTCAGTGCACCGGGCAAGATCGCCGTGAGTTGGTGGTAACGCTCTTAGGACATTTGGGATGACGGACATCCTTGTCGAACACCCACAGCGACTGGCAAGCCGGCTGTCGGTTGCAATCCTCCTGCACGACCGAGAGAGGGACTCCTCCCCTTCACCATCGGCGTCGGCCGTGTTCCTCAACAGTTTATGCTTTCCGGACCGCCGGATAGGGTCAAACCCTACAATACGACCGCCGACGTCTGCGGTCTTCACGGAGCGGGGGCGATCCCTCAAGGATCACGAACGTCGCTCCGCATTGCCAGTTTTCATTCTATTCCGCAAAGGGCCCGTTGCAAGAACCTTTAGACAGGGGACTTGTGTTTGACGAAGGCTCACGCGCGATCGTGCGCGATGCCGCGAGACAAACATCGCTTCACGACGGGTTCCTCGTCGGAGAAGTCCGCGGCGACTGAGGACTTTGCCTCCGGCATTTTTTGCCGGAGGGTGATCCGGTGTGGCGAGCGCGATGAAACCTGCGTAATCCGCAAAATCGGTAAAGTCGCCCCACTCTGCCGGACGATACGTCAGATAGCGAGTCCGTGCCGCCCGCTGCGCGAACGCTGATCATATCGCCTTCAGTCCCCGGCGAATTCTGGAGTGTGGAGAGTCCCATGCGTGTTTCCAATGTCCATTCTCTGATGGGCCTGTGGCTGCTCCTCGGCCTGTCTGGGTGCTATGGATACTGCGGCCATCCTCATGGAGGGTATGGTCCCGGCTGCGACGGTTATGGTGCCTATGGTCCCGGCGGCTACGATCCGTACGGAGACTGCGTCGACGGCGGTGGATACTACGACGATTACGACGGATATGCTCCGTACGGTCCGGACAGGCTGACGCTTCGTGAGCGCCTTCAAGGTCGACGCGATGCTCGCCTGGCGCGACGCGACGCTCGCCGCGGCGGCCCTGGTCGACGACACGGCGGCCCGCGGGGCGGTGGATATGACGACTGTTGCTACAGTGACTGCTGTTTCCCCGCCATGGATTGTTGCGGCGGCTGCTGCGACATGGGCGGCAGCGATTGTTGCATGCCTTGCGGGGCCGACAGCGGATCATACATGGACGGCGCCGCCTCCATGGAAGGCGGCAGCTTCTGTCAGTCCTGCCAGGCGGGGATGATGAATTCACCGCAGCAGACCTGTGCTGGCGGCAATTGCCCGCTGGGACCCAACTGGCAAGATCCGATGGGCATGTCCATTCCGTACTCTCACGAGGGGCAACCAACGGACGTCTCCCCGCACCCCTATGATCGAGGGATGAGAGAACCGTATCCGGCACCTCCGTCATCGCACCAGGATCCCCCGGAGGGACAGTTCGCTCCGGCTGAGGACGACAGCAGTGTGATCCGCGGTGGGCCGCACACCTCGGCCCCGCTCCGTCACACGCGCTGGGTTCCCCCGCAATTCTGACGACGGAGGCGCCCCGGCCGATGCCATCGGTCGGAGAAGGAGCGGTGGAAGGCGGACAAACCGGTCAACGTGAATTGTGCACCGGCGCCGCGATTGTTGGCGGTCAGCGATTCCCTTCGTCCGTGGAGGCCGCGGCAGCAAGGCGGGCCTGCATGACGGCAATCCCTTCGTCGTAAACCTCCAGCACGGCCCGCTGTTCCGCATCATCCGCAAACAGACCTTCCTGGGCGATCAGCGGTCGGCTGTTCTGCATGTCATCCAGCAGAGACTGGGCCGCATCGACTTGGAAGACACGGCGGTTGCCGACATCGATGAATGTCGCGGATGTATGGCTGAACAACTCGCCGCCAAACTCATTCTCCGGAGTGCGGGATGCGAACTGGGGATCGTTCGGAGCAAACGGCGGCGGGGTGCGGAGCGCGATCCAGCAGGGAACGCTGACATCCAGCATCAGGTCGAGCTCAGCCGAGAAATGGCCCCCTTCCCCTTCCGATCCGCCGGTCGGACGCGATGCAATCGCGTTGATGACCTCACCGTTGCGGATCAACTCCAATCGTGCGAAATCCACCCGACCGATGGCGCGTCCCTTCACGCCGATCGATCGGGGCGCATCGAGTACCAGGGGCTCGCCGATGCCGAGGCCGTCAACCGTGAACTCGAGGAGCGGGCCATTGGTGATGAACGATCGGCCGGCCGCGAGCTGATCGAGCCACTGTTCGGGGGTGATGCGGCCCGGCGCCGGAACATAGACTCGATTGAAGTCGTAGATAAACCAGTCGGTGCCGGTGGACATGGGGACGCGAATCCCGGCATTCCAATAACGATAGAAGCTGTGCGCGTAACTGCCATGTGTTCCGCCGTCGAAGATATTGTTGGCGTGCAGCCGGCCTGACAGCCAGTTGGGAACGTCTTCCAGGCCCCAGTCGTTGTGGCACCAGATGACCGTGCCGCCGATGTCGTGGGCCCGTTCAATTCCGCGGCGAAGAGGGATGCCGTCGGTCCCCGTCTTCATGATGCCCGGGCCGATGCTCACCGGGTAAACCAGTTCAGGAATACTCAGCAGCATGACGTGTCCATAACCCTGCCCGTGCGCGGCAAAGTTATGACGATGCTCCTCGCCATTATCGAAATGCACATGGTTCGTATTCAGTGCATGCAGGTCGGACCGTGCATAGCGGTTGGACGTGTACTCGACATCCGCCTCGGCACGTTCCAGATAAGAGACGAACACGAGGTCCAGGCCGTCGGCGGTCGCCGATTCGACCAGGTATCGGTCGGACTCGGCCCGCGTGATCTTATTGATGTGCACGTGCGTGTTGGCGTTCTGCAGACCCTGCTCTCTTGCATTATGAAATCGGCGCAGCTTCAACTTCACGTCGGCGGATGAATGCTCCTGCAGGTCGACTGACTCGACGGTGAGTTCCGTGTCCAGTCCGGAGAACGCTGCGAACTCCAGTTGGGCGCGCGGAACCCGCACGATCGCAGGCCTCACCAAGGCGAACCATTGGGCGATGGCATCGGCCTCGGGAAGGCCCTGCCCGCGTGGGAGTAGCGGTGCAAGCGGCAAATACTCGCCTTGCGTTGTCCGGACACGAATCAAACCGGGCAACGGCTCTCCGGAGACGGCATCGACAAGACTCAATCGGACCTGGCACGACTCCCGATCCTGAGTTGCCGGGACGGACGTCAACCCGCCGATCATTAACAGGCAGACACCGACGGCGACAAAGAGGGAAATCCGCATCGAATGAACTCCGGAGTCAGGAACGGACCGGATCATCGAGAAGCCAGGCCGCGGCTCGTCGCTGCCATCGCTCGCACCATGTCACGTCCATCCTAATCCGAAACGTTCGTGAGGACGAACGTGAGCATGCGGTCGCGTCCTCACGGCCAGGGATCTGATGTCAATTTCCACGCCAGGGAGCGGCGGAGGGCGGACTCAGAGTTCACCTCCCATCGCACTCGCAAGCAGCGACTCTTCATCCCATTCTTCGGCCGGCCGGACTTCCTGCAATCGTCCGCGGCTCATCACCGCCACCCGGTCGCACACAGCGAGCAGTTCCGCGAAGTACGAGCTGACAAAAATCACCGCTTTGCCGGCGGCGGCCGCTTCGCCAATCAGGCGGTAAATTTCCGCCTTCGTACCGACATCAATACCCCGCGTCGGTTCGTCGAGGAGTAGAACGTCGGCGTCCTGGTGCAGCACGCGGGCGAATGCGACTTTCTGCTGATTCCCCCCCGAGAGCTCGACGACCGGTTGCTCCGTCGACCGGGCGCGTACCTTCAGCCGCTCCATCCATTGCGAGACTTGCTTTCGCCGCTGTCGTAATCGCAGAAATCCGGACTTTGTATAGGGAGCCAGGCGGCTGTACGTCATATTGTCCGTGATTGACCGCGACTGGGCGAGTCCCTCGCCCTTGCGATCTTCTGAGACGAGGCCGAGTCCGGCTCGAATGCGCGATGCCGGTGTCGCCGGCGCCTGTCGCCCGTCGATGATCACTGTTCCGGCTTTGACGTCGTCCAGACCGAACAGGCAGCGCAGCAGTTCTGTTCGCCCCGCACCAACCAGTCCTGCGATTCCCAGAATCTCGCCGCACCGCACCGCGAGCGATACGTCCCGCGGCGACCGTCTCCCGGTGACGCCATTTATTTGGAGAATGACTTTTCCCGGCTGATGAGGAACCGAGGGAAACAGTTCGTCGACGTCGCGATCGACCATCAAGCGTACGAGTTCTCGTTCTGAGACGTCCTGGATCTGCCCGTGGCCGACTGACCGACCATCTCTCAGGACCGTAAATCGTGCCGCGACTTCGCGAAGTTCCTCGAGAAAGTGGCTGATATAAACCACACCGATGCCGTCATCGCAGAGGGAACGAATGACGGCGAACAGCCGTGCGACATCCTGCCGCGCCAGCGAGCTGGTCGGCTCATCGAAAACAATCACCCGCGCCTGCAGGGCCAGCGCGCGCGCGATCTCGACGATCTGCTGTGCGCCGATCGACAGTCGGCTGACAGGTTGCCGCGGATCCAGCTCAGCATGTCCGAGCCTTTGGAGAACGTCCTGCACAATGCGCCGCTGATCCTTCCTGCGGAGTAATCCGTGTTTCCCGCGTTCCTGTCCGAGCATGACGTTGTCTTCGACGCTCAGATCGGGGGCCAGGTTCAGCTCCTGGTAGATCATGGCGACTCCGGCCCGCAGTGCGGCATGCGGTCCGGCCGGCTGATACGGCCGACCATCGAGCTGCATATGCCCGGCGTCCTGTCGCTCGGCGCCGCTGAGGATTTTCATCAGCGTGCTCTTGCCGGCCCCATTCTCGCCGATGAGGGCCGTCACTTCCCCACGCGTGACTTCGACCGATACACCGTCCAGTGCCGTCGTGGCGCCAAACGATTTGCGAATGTCGTGCATCTGGAGAAGCGCGGGCATGGAGTCATCGCTGCCAGTATCGAGCTTTTCTCTGTTGCGAATGTCATGTTCCTGCACAATTCACCACCCGCTGGCTGAGCTCTTTAGCGGTGATGGCGCCGGATTGCTCCAGCAAGTTCATTTGCAACTCGGTCACATGCTCACGGATCAGCTCGTTGTACCACAGGCTTCTTGCGAGGAAGTTTTGTAGCATTCGTTCCGGATCAGGCGACTCACGAATGAAATCGATATTTCGGCGCTCGCGTTCTTCAAACACCGACGGCGGGGCAACGAGCCAGAAGGATGCGACATTCGAGAGGTTTAAGGCGGAGACCCAACGCGGGCGCATGGCCCAGCCGTCAATTACGATTGGCGATCCCCAGGACGCATGATTGCGAATCACTTTCTCCACCGCCGGCCAAGTTGCTTCGTGCTGAGCGTTCGCATCAGTCACGAGTTGTTTGACGGTATTGTTCGTGAAATACTCCACGTAGCTGCGCCCCTGCATCACATGCAGGCCTGGATGAGACACGGGCGTGGTGATGGCTCGCGCGGCTACCATCAAATCATCAATACTGAGCGAGGCCGCTCCAAGCTGATCTGCCAGCTGGCGACCCAATGTAGTCTTTCCAACACCGGGTGCACCGCCGATCAGCCAGACTTTGATGTTATTCACTTCCAGCTCTACCGCCGAAGTCGGGCCGTTTGAACATATTCCACGTTGAGCTATTCGCGAAACTTGGCCGGGTGCAGGAGTTCATGCATCCGCGGCTCGTCCATGTTCTCCGGAGTGGCCAGTGCTTCCCCGGTCGAGACGTCGCGTGCGACCGATTCGCCCTGCAGGTGGGCGACCATCGTCTTGACCGATTCGTACCCCATTTTGACGGGATCCTGCAGCACGATGCCGTGCATCTCACCCTTCTTCATCGCATCGACAAGTTGCGGATCGGAGTCGAAGCCAATGAACTTCACCTTGCCGGCAAGCTGTTTGTCCTGCAGCGCTTTGAGCATTCCCTTATTGAGCGATTCGCAGACGGTAAAGACGCCGTCGACTTTGTCACCGTGCGTCAGCAGCAGGGAGGCGGACACACGCACCGCTTGATCCAGGTCGCTCGTGAGCCGCTGCTCGTCGGAAATGATGACGATGCCGGGATGCTTCTTGAGCGTATCGAGAAACCCCTGTTCGCGTTGTTCGGTGCTCTCGCTCCCTTCCTGGTAGCGGAGGAGAATGACGTTGCCCTGCCCCTCCAGCAGCTTCGCCATATGTTCGCCGGCGATGACTCCTCCCTGGTAGTTGTCAGTGGCGATGTAGCTGATCGTCGACGTGGTATCGGACAGCCCGCTATCGAAGATGAGCGTGGGAATGCCTGCATCCTGGGCGCGGCGGACCACTGGAATCATGCCATCCCGATCGATCGGCGCCAGGCAAACGCCGTCGACCTGATCGTTGATAAACCCGTCGACAAGGTTGATCTGTACATCCT